>JAYTGY010000355.1:0-3426 GCA_043733065.1 Ferruginibacter sp. | reverse complement strand
GATAGTTTTAGCTATGCTTTGGGTATAAATGTAGGTGAGAGTTTAAAACAAGCTGGGGTAAAAAACATCAATAGCCAATTAGTGGCAAAAGCAATGAGCGATGTATTTGCAAATAGCAAAACTGCTTTGCCAAAAGAACAATGCAATGGAATAGTGCAACAAAAAATACAAGAAATAAAACAACAAAGTGCTGGCGCATCAAAAGCAGCAGGGCAAGCTTTTCTTGCAAAAAATAAAACCAAAGCGGGAGTAATTGCTTTGCCAAACGGCTTGCAATACGAAATACAAAAAGAAGGTGAGCCAAATGGTGCAAAACCAAAAGCTATTGATACAGTTGTTGTAAATTATATTGGTACTTTAACTAATGGCACTGAGTTCGACAATTCTTTTAAGCGTGGGCAGCCAGCTAGTTTTCCTTTGAATGGTGTTATAAGAGGTTGGACAGAAATTTTGCAATTAATGCCAAAAGGTGCTAAGTGGAAAGTATATATACCAAGCGAATTGGCTTATGGCGAAAACCCACCAAGCCAACAAATTCCGCCAAATGCGGTGTTGGTATTTGAAATTTCTTTGGAAGACATTAAACCAGCTGCACCTGCACAAACAAAATAACCATGGAAGATTTAAGTTATCCAATTGGTAAATACGAAGCGCAACCTTATTCTGTGGAACAAAGAAATAAATGGTTGTTAGATATTGAGGTGTTGCCAAAAGCATTGGAGTACGCCATTACAAATTTGGATGCTGCACAATTAGAAGTGCCATACAGACAAGATGGTTGGAACAGTAGGCAAGTAGTGCATCATGTGGCAGATAGCCATATGAATGCGTTTATACGTTTCAAACTCGGGCTTACAGAAGATAATCCTACTATAAAACCTTATGATGAAAATAAGTGGACGGTTTTAAGTGATGTACAAAATATTCCCATCAATGTTTCTATTACGTTGTTGTATGCTTTGCATCTACGCATGCATGAAATATTAAAAAATATTACAGAAGAAGAGTGGAATAGAACCGTTGTGCATCCTGAACATAATAAGCAAATGACACTTTGGTATTTGTTTGGAATGTACGCTTGGCATGGCAAACACCACACAGCACATATAAATAAATTGAGAGAAAGAGAAGGGTGGTAGAAGTAGATGTATATTTATCTTACACCTGATAGTGAACTTTTATCTTCGAAGACTCTAGCTAAGGTGTCTGACACATTTATCAGACAGTTGAAAATATGTTTTACAAAAAGAGCGCAAAGTATAAACCTTGCGCTCTTTTAATTTGTTCAAATATATTTTAGGCTTTTCCTAAAAGACCAGAAAGGGCATCTAAAATACCGCCACCACCAGCTTGTTGCTGTTGGTCAGCTTGTGGTTGTGCATTTCCACCACCTGCAAATGCAGAAACAAGGTCAGCAAGATCTACATGACCATCATGATTTTTATCTAATCCTGCACCACCAAATTGCGAGATAAGGCTACCAATATCCATACCGCCAGTTTTACCACCGCTAAGGGTATTAAAAATGTTTTGTACATTTAAACCGCCTGCAGCTGCATTGTTATTTTTGCTTGCTCCACCAACTAGTTTGCTCAATACCATTGGTATAAGCATGCTAGCAATTCCACCTGCTTGTTGGCCACCAATGCCAAACTTACTCATTAAAGAGCTAATTAAGTTTTGCGACATATTTTGTGCAACTGGGTGATTGCTCACATCTGCACCGTTTTGAGTATTGCTGAAAAGGTTTAAAACCTGTGCAGCGCCATTTCCGCCACCACCAAGTAAACTCTGTAATGTACTTGTGATAGAGTTTGTAGCTTCTTGTTGTACAGCTTCGTTGTGCTGGTTTGGCACGTCGGGGTTATTTACGATTGATTCTTGCGAATGACCTTTTACAAGATCTAATAATTGTTCGAACATTGTGTTGTTGGTTTTAATGATTAATTATAAAATATAAAGACTCTTTTTTTTACAAAAGGTTTTTTATTGGGTACTAAATTACAGTATTATCTTGTATTTATTCATTTATTTCAATTATCCTTTTTTAAAAATGAGTAAACTATCATCTATCAAATACAAATACAATTTTTCATCTTTAAAATAGTAACTAGCTATGTTATTGCTTATTAGTGTTGCAATAATGTTTTCAATACTTTTTTTTGCGCAAGCTATTTGAGTACTTACAACTTGCCCAAATTTTATTCTACTACCTTGTACTTCTATATTTGTGCCAATAGTATTGCAGCCATCGTTTCCGCTGAGTTTCCTTTTTTCAATATCAAATTCAAAAAATGGTACTCGATTGTATTCTGCTTGATTTACAATTTGCCCGCCAATTTTTTCTAATTTCCATTTATTGTTTAGTGTAACATCTGATAGAAATTTTCCGCAACCTTTATAAATATTGCCATTAAAATTGAATGTTACTTCTTTTGTAAATACTTCTTTTTTTATAGGAATGGTGCAATCTTTTTCTAAAACGGTAATACTAATATTTCCTGCTTTTATTTTTGTTGAAAGAATACTTCGTTCTGCATTTATATCTTTTTGAAGTTGATTGTAAGCAAATTTTAATGACAAGCCATCATCAGCATTAAACCTTACGGTATCATCATAATCCATTTTCAAATTCCAATTGTTTGGTTGGCTGCCTTCTGCAAAAAAATCAATGCCATTTTGAAACATCAACTTTTCATCTTTATTTTTTATAGATTCATTAAACGCCTTATTTAATTTTTCCGTTTCTGCCTTTTGTGAAGAATGGCATGCGCATAAGCAGGTAAACAATAACAAAGCGAATATTATTTTTTTCATTATTACTTTTTTCTATTCAAAGATATAATAGAAAATTAGTCTAGTTCATTTTATAATACGAAATTTTGTTGTACAAATCTGTTGGATTAAATGATTTCGCTCGCATACATGATGTATGTGCATAATGGTAATTCATCAACTTTTCCTTTTATACAGGCTACTATTTGTCCACGGTGATAACTGCTGTGGTTTATGATGTGTGTCAATGCATCTTCAATATTCATTTTTCTTTTACTGGGGTTTTCTTCCCATGCACTCATAAATTCAATGATTTCTTGCAAATCATCATCCGTTTTATTCGTTAAATAGTTTTGCCAGCCTTCCAAATTTTCTTTCATCAATTGTTCGCACTCGTCTAATGTTCTTTCTTGGAATAGAACACAACTAAAATGGGTTTTGTTTACTCTGCTAAGCCACATGCAATGGCTAGAAAGCATATGCGAAAATAGGAGTGTAGCTCTCTCATCTTTTTCTTTAAATGTTTTCAAAGAATTTAATATTATTGTATTAGGGTGCATTTATAATTGTCGCAAGGGTTGTCAACCTTAATTGGTTATTTCTAAATAAATGAACTGCATAAAGGTTGACAACCCTATTTGCAAACTGCGA
>JAYTGY010000354.1:0-2674 GCA_043733065.1 Ferruginibacter sp. | reverse complement strand
AAAATAGATGCTACTACCTCACTATCAGCAAAGTTCATAGCACAGCCATAGCTTTCTATGTAAAAACTTTTGGTAGGGTTATCCAATGCACTTGTTAATGGTACAAAAGCTTCCCCTTGTCGTGTTTCGTCGTGTTGCTTTAAAGTAAGGGTATCCTGCATTATATATTCAAAATTAGTGTGCAAAGATAGTATTTTGGGGGATAGGAATGACAGGTTGGCAGAAGTATTGAGGAGATTTAAGAAGCAAGATAAATTAAGACTTGGCTAATTTTTCAAACTTCCCAGCCAACCAAGTATTTTTCACTTCCGTTATCCAATTGTTTTCTAAAGCATTTTTAGTGAGGATGGTATTGTCAAAATACAATGTATCCGCTTTAATAAATCTGTTTTCAATGGCATAAGTTATTTGTGAAAGTGGTAGCTGCTCTACTTTATCTTTTATGTAGAAAGTGAGCATTTGCCTATCAAACATATTTACGGCAAACTTTTTTTCTATTTCTTTTATTAGTCGTACACTGCTATCGGTGCTGCAACCGCTTACACCTGTGGCATTTTCATCTGCCATTAGAATGATAAATCTTCCAAAAAATAAATTGGCGTACCCTTTTACAGGCGTGGCATGGCTTTTCCAATCCTGTACAAATTGTTGTAGCATGGGTTCTATTTCCAATGCTTCTTGCATAAAAAATATACGGTTGCTTTGGTAAATCCAAACTCGTGAGTTGGCTGCAAAGTCTTCGGGAAGGTGTTCTGATATATTGAAGGACATGAGAAAGTTTAAGGTTGAACGTTCAAAGTTGAAAGTCCAAAGTTTGTAATATTTTTTTATTTTGTTGTTTATCTAGCGGTTAATCTATTGCATAATAAAAGCTAAATTGAAAAGCAAATGTTGAACGGAGCGTCGCCACTGAAGCTCAATCAAGGGTTTTCAGTCCACTAACAAAAACCTCACCCCCGCCTCTCCAAAGGAGAGGAACTAGTCTCGAATACTTTAAAGAATTTTCAGTTTTACGAAGCAGAAAATTTTAATTGCCGAATAAAATAAAAGAACTAAAATTTTTAGGAAGCTAAAGTCCCTCCTTCGGAGGGATTTAGGGAGGCTACCACCAACTCCGCAATATCCAACACAGCTACTTCATCTTCTTTCTCTTTATTTTTTACGCCATCGGTCATCATTGTATTGCAAAACGGACAAGCTGCTGCAATGATACTTGCGCCTGTTGCAAGGGCTTCATTGCTTCGTTCAATATTGATGCGCATATCGCCTGCTTCTTCTTCTTTAAACATTTGTGCACCGCCTGCACCACAGCACAAACCATTGCTCTTGCAGCGTTTCATCTCTATCAATTCTACATCGAGTGCTTCCAACACTTTTCTTGGCGCTTCGTAAATACCATTGGCTCGGCCTAAATAACAACTGTCATGATACGTAATTTTTTTGCCTTTGTATGCACCATTTTCGCTCATGGTTATTTTGCCACTGTCTATTAGTTGTTGTATAAAAGTGGCATGGTGTATTACTTCATAATTGCCACCAAGCGCAGGGTATTCATTTTTAAAAATATTAAAACAATGCGGGCATGCGGTTACAATTTTTTTTATGCTATAGCCATCCAACACTTGTATATTTTGGTATGCCATCATTTGAAACATAAACTCATTGCCTGCTCTGCGTGCTGGGTCGCCAGTGCACATTTCTTCTTTGCCTAGTATGGCATATTTTGTGCCAACTTTATCTAAAATTGTAGCAAAAGCTTTTGTTATTTTTTGTGCTCTTTGATCAAAACTTCCTGCGCAACCTACCCAAAATAAAACCTCGGGTGTTTCTCCTGCTGCCATCAGTTCGGCCATTATTGGTACATGCATAAATAAAATAGTTTAATACGTTCGTTTACTTTACGGTTATATTAATTTAAAGTTTAGAGAGTTTAGAAGTTTAGCTATAAAAGTAAAACCATAAACCAAATTTACTTCCTACAAATTTATGACTGATGTTTGAAGTATTGCAATTAATTTTGTTGATTAATTTTTTAATAAATCATTTTGGTAAAAAAACTCACAAATTGGGAGGCATGGCCTTTCAAACTTATATATGCTCCATTGGTGCCTTTTTGGGCATGGTACATGATAAAATCTCGTGCAGTTTGGTTTTTTACGCCTAGCAATCCTAAACTCACATTTGGAGGTATGGATGGCGAGCCTAAAAAAGAGATGTACGATTTGTTACCGCTGCATTTATATCCTACTACATTCAATATTTTACCGTCAGATAGTTTTGAATTGCTTTTAGAAAAAATTAAAACCTCTGGCATAGTATATCCATTAATTGTAAAACCTGAAGTGGGTGGGCAAGGCATTTTGTTTAGGAAAATAGATGATGAAGCTTCGTTGAAACATTATCATTCCTTAATGAAGTTTGAATACATTGTACAAGAAATGGTGCATTACCAAATGGAAGTAAGTGTTTTTCACATAAAACATCCGAATGAAAAAAAGGGAATTGTAACCGGCTTCTTACATAAAATTCCATTGCATGTGGTGGGCGATGGTGTGCATACATTGAAAGAATTGATTTTGCAGCATGTAAAAGCAGCAAAAAGAATAGAAGAATTATTGCCAAAGCATATAGAAAAATGGGATGCTATAATTCCTGCAAACGAAAAATATATTTT
>JAYTGY010000353.1:0-2447 GCA_043733065.1 Ferruginibacter sp. | reverse complement strand
GCACTTTTAGTATTAATGGCCACAAATAAAACAAGAACGAGTACAATTTTTTTCATCATGCTGTAAATATAAAATAAGGCGCTTACAAAGCGCCTTATCTTTAGTTAATTAAATGTGTAAGTAAACCATCTCTCAATTTTGGTTCAAACCAGGTGCTTTTTGGTGGCATTACATCTCCACTATCTGCTACAGCAAAAAGTTGCTCTATACTTACGGGATATAAACTAATAGCCGCCGCCATTTCTCCACTATTCACTCTTTTTTCCAAGGCTTCCAATCCTCTAATGCCACCTACAAAATCTATACGTTTATCTGTACGTTGGTCCACAATATTTAAAATGGGCGTAAGTATATTTTCTTGCATAATATTAACATCTAACACTCCAAGTACATCCATTTTAATTATATTTTTTTGTGCTACAAGTTTATACCACTGTTTGTTCATATACAAACCAAACTCATGCATAGCAGTTGGTCTAAAAGCTTCAGTTACTTTTTCTACAGAAAAATTTGCTTCAATTTTTTTAAGAAATTCTTCTTCATTTAATCCATTCAAATCTTTTACCACACGATTATAATCCATAATGTGTAATTGGTTTGATGGGAAAAGTGTAGTAAGAAAAGTATTTGCATTAGCGGTTGCCTCTGCTCCTAACGCTGCTCTTACTTTTGCAGCAGATGCTGCTCTATGATGCCCATCGGCAATATATGTAGCAGGAACTTTTTCGTTAAACAAGGCAGTAATTTTTTCAATCGTTTCTTCATCATTTACCACCCATATTTTATGTTCAATACCATCATCAGCCACCAAACTGTATTGCGGCGTTTTTTCGTTTTTACAGTTTTCTATAAGCGCATCTATATCTGCTACATTTTTATATGCAATAAATACATTGCCAGTTTGTGCGCCAGTTGTTTTTATATGTGTAATTCTATCCAATTCTTTTTCTGGTCTGGTAAACTCATGTTTTTTTATTAGCCCATTTTCATAATCATCTACCGAGCTGCCGCATACTAATCCAGTTTGCGTTCTGCCATGCATAGTAAGTTCATAAATATAGTAGCAAGGTTTATTTTCTACAAATAAAATATTTCTACTTATAAATGCAGCTAAATTTTCTTTTGCTTTTTCATATACTTCTTTGCTATGCACATCTATATTTTCTGGTAAATCTATTTCGCTACGAGTTATGTGCAAAAAAGATTTTGAATTGCATAGCGTTTCTGTTCTTGCTTCTTCTGTACTCATTACATCATATGGTCGTGATGCTACTTCTTTTGCATGTGCTACTTCTGGTCTTAATGCTGCAAATGGTGAAATTGTAATCATGTTTTAAAATTAATAATTTATAGGTAATATTTAGTTAATAATTTCTAACTAATAATTAATAATGTTGTATGCTGTAGTTTGCGTTTATTTTATGGAGTGTTTGTGCTTTGTTGAACTGTTACAAGTTTAAAAAATTATTAATTATTCATTACTAATTATTAACTATACCCTAATTATTAATTTCCTCAAAGGACTTCATCAAATCTACTAACACTTGCACACTGCCTAGTGGCATTGCGTTGTAGAGCGAAGCTCTAAAGCCACCAACACTTCTATGGCCTTTAATTCCAATGATTCCTTTCTCAGTTGCGTATTGTAAAAAAGCAGCTTCTTTGGTTGCATCATGCATTACAAAACATACATTCATTTTACTCCTGTCTTCTTTTTCTACAGTGCCTTTAAACAAACTGTTTCTATCTATTTCGCCGTACAACAATTCCGCTTTTGCAGTATTTATTTTTTCAATAGCTTTTACTCCGCCTTGTTTTTTTAACCAACGTAGTGTGAGCATACATGTATAAACAGCAAATACTGGCGGGGTGTTTAGCATACTTCCTTCGGCAATATGATTGCGATAATCCATCATTGTTGGAATATTGCGTTTCACTTTTCCAAGTATATTTTTATTTACAACAACAATAGTTACTCCTGCTGCGCCAATATTTTTTTGTGCACCTGCATATATTAAATCAAATGCATTAAAATTTAAGTCTCTGCTCAGTATATCGCTACTCATGTCTGCCACCATTGAGTTTGATGTAATAGGAGTTTTTTGCCACTGCGTACCGTAAATGGTATTGTTAGTGGTAATGTGCAAATATTTTGCATCGTTAGGCACGGCAAAATCTTTTGGCAAAAAAGTATAATTTTTTTCTTTAGATGAACAAACAACTTCTGGCTTGCCAAATAATTTTGCTTCTTTAATGGCTTTGGCTGCCCACACGCCTGTATCTGTGTATGCAGCAGTTTCTTTTACATCCAACAAATTCATGGGTACTTGCATAAATTGTGTAGATGCGCCTCCATGCAAAAACAATACTTCGTGGTTATCATCTAAGCTCATCAACTCTTTCATAAGCATTCTTGCTTCTTGCATTATGCCTTCAAATGCAGGCGT
>JAYTGY010000352.1:0-16936 GCA_043733065.1 Ferruginibacter sp. | reverse complement strand
TAAATATGGATAATGTTGTTCAAATGTCATACGAATATCTTTCTTGTCATTTACTTGTTGCAATTTGAAAGCTTCAAAAGCTATCAATTTATAATCGTAGGCATCAGTTTTAGATGTTGTAGCAGCTTTTGATATTTCATTATAAATTTTACCCTTGTAATACAATCCTGTAGGGTCATTTGCATTTTTTGAATCTGCAAAAAATTTGTCAATAGCTATTTTTGCAGGGGCTAATTGTTTATCGTTGAACATTTTGCCAATATCATCCAAAGATTGTGCAAAAGATGAAGCTCCTATAACGAGCATTAGAGAAAAAATTAAAACTTTCTTCATGGTGGTTTTATTTATTTTTTAAGCGTTAAAGTTATTAGTTTAAACTGAAAATGATTACTTTTCTATTTATATTTTTCATAAAGCGTGCCAGTAATAATTTCCTGTGCCATAATATTGTTAAACATTAGGGCACAGCTAAAAATTGCCCTTTCCTCTCCTTTGGAGAGGAATTTAAGGTGAGGTAAAAATAAAAAATGAATTTTTAGATATGCCCTTTAAATTTGCAACCCGTATAAACATTGATAAGTAAAGAAACCATACAGCAAATACAAAGCCGCATCGATATTGTAGATATTGTAGGCTCCTTCGTAAAACTTAAACGAAGAGGCTCAAATTATCTTGGCTTGTGTCCTTTTCATAATGAGAAAAGTCCATCTTTTACCGTATCGGGAGCCAAAGAAATTTACAAATGTTTTGGTTGTGGCAAAAGTGGCAATAGCATTGGCTTTTTGATGGAGTTGGAAAAATACAGCTATGTAGAAGCGCTTCGATGGCTTGCCAATAAATACAATATAGAAATAGAAGAAACAGAAGCTACACCCGAGGCAAAGTTGTACCAGCAAGCATCGGATAGTTTATATGTCATCAATAATTTTGGACAAAAGTTTTTTAGTGAAGCATTATTTGATACCGAAGAAGGACAAGATGTAGCATTGAGTTATTTAAAACAACGTGGGTTTAGAGAAGATATAATAAAGAAATTTCAGCTTGGCTACGACCCGGCTGCTGGCGATAGTTTTGCTAAAGCAGCTTTGGCTGCGCAATACAATCCTGAACTTTTACAAAAAAGTGGATTGGTTGTAATGCGAGACTCGGGCTTACGAGATAATTATAGAGAACGTATTATTTTTCCCATACACAACCAGAGTGGAAAAGTGCTTGGCTTTGGGGCCAGGCTTATAAAAAATAATGATAAAGCACCAAAATACATAAATACTCCCGAGAACGAAATTTATGTAAAAAGCAAAATTTTATATGGTTCTTATTTTGCCCGCATGGCAATAGACAAAGCCGATGAATGCTTGCTTGTAGAAGGTTATACCGATGTAGTTAGCTTGCACCAAGCAGGCGTAGAAAACGTAGTGGCAAGTGGTGGCACATCGCTCACGCCTGACCAATTGCGCTTGGTAAAAAAATATACCAACAACCTTACCATTATTTATGATGGTGATGGGGCTGGTGTAAAAGCAGCTGTGCGTGGTATGGATTTGGCATTGGAAGAAGGACTAAATGTTCGTCTTGTTTTAATACCGGATAATGAAGACCCAGATAGTTATGTAAACAAAATTGGTGCTACTGCTTTTAAAGAATTTGTAGAAAACAATAAGAAAGATTTTGTAATATTTCAATTGGGATTATCGCTGGAAGAAGCAGGAAATGATTCTGTAAAAAAATCGGCCATTGTAAATCGTATTGCCGAAACAATTTCTAAAATAACCAAGGCAGAGCATTTTACCAAACGACAAGATTATGTGAAGCAAGTAGCAGAAATGCTAAAAATTGAAGAAGCAGGGTTAAACGATTTGGTAAATAAATTTATTAGAGAAAAGGTACAAAAAGAAGAAGGAAGGCAGTTGACAGTTGACAACGGGCAGTTGGCAGAAGAGCAACCTACAGAGGAAAATAGCGTAGAAAATCTTTTTAACAAAGATGAAAACCAAGAGCGTGCCATTGTAAGAAGTTTATTAGAATTTGGTTTAAAAGATTGGGATGAAGAAACAACCGTAGCCAATTATATTTTCAACGAAATGCATGAAAATGATTTAGAAGCTATGATTGAAAATACAAACCTTATTACCATAATTAATTTATACAAAACATGGTACAACGAAGGTAAAAACCCTACCGATAAAGACTTTCTCTATTACGAAGATGCAACCATAAATAATCTTGTAATTAATTTAATGGAAAGCCATACAGAAATAAGTGCCAATTGGAGTAGAATATTCGAAGGCAAAATTGCAACACGAGAAGATTTATTTAAAGAAGAAGTAATATCTACACTTACTCATTTTAAACTCCGAAAAATTAAAAAATTAATAGAACAAAATAACAATGAAATGAAAACCGTTTCTACCGACGAAGCCCTGATTTTAATAAAAGTACAGCAAGCTTTAAAGAAAGTAGAAAAACAACTTACTGCAAATATGGGAACGGTATTTTATAAATAACAACAACCCCATATTCTTTCTATAAAATTAAAAAATGATTATTTAAAAATTGAACGCAAACAAATTTTCTCTCTTCAACATTGGTCCCGCTATACGCTGCAATCTTTTTTTTTCGTACCTCAAAAAAAAGGATTTCCGCTTCTATCGGGCGTAGAATATCAGCTGTAAATCTTTATTCAACATTTATAATGCAAGCGCTTTACCATTTTCGCAACCATATCATTTGCAAAGCTGTTTAGAAAAAATTATTTTCTTCAATTATCATAGTGTTTGTAAACCTATAAGTTTTTTGCAAATAACAATAATTAAGAGAAACAAAATAAAACCTTATAAGTTTTCGAGCAGCCTTTTTGTCATTAAAAAAGCTCCAATTTGCCGTTCTTTTCATTTTCAATCTATCTTTGCCCCAATGGAAAATATTGATGTAAAAAATATACTTGGTCTTAAACTTCCCACAGATCCACGCTGGGTAAACCTTGCCGAAATACAACTAGAAGAAATATTAACAGACCATGCTTATTGCGAGCAAAAAGCAGCAACAACATGCATTACACTCATTCAAAAAAATTCGGAAAAAGAATTATTAGTAGAAGAACTAAGCCCAATTGTAACCGAAGAATGGGGGCATTTTAGGCTAGTGCTTTCCGAATTAAAAAAACGAGGCCTCACGCTTGGGCGTCAACGAAAAGATGTATATGTAAACGAGCTCATAAAATTTGTAATAAAAGGTGGTAGCAGAGATCAGCATTTTTTAGATCAAATGCTCATAATGGCACTCATAGAAGCAAGAAGTTGTGAGCGTTTTAAAAGATTAAGCGAAGGGCTTGATGATGATTACATGCGTAAATTTTACAGAAAATTTATGGAAAGCGAAGCAGGCCATTATACAATGTTTATAAACTTAGCCGAACACTATTTACCAAAAGAAGTCGTAAGAAAAAGATGGGCAGAATGGTTGGCTTTTGAAAAAAAACTCATGAATAGCGTGGAAGTAAGAGGTGACAGAATACATTAAAATAGAAAATGAAAGGAGAAAATAATTTAGATGTACTGTTAAAAACGATGAAACCTTTGCTTAACATAGGTGAATTTGTTTTTTGTGTAGCTACCAACAAAATTAATTTTGAAGAAATAATAATGTCATTTAAAGAAACAGAAGGCACTACCATTATTGTAAAAAAAGAATTAGCCGACAGCTTACATCTCTCCTACTCTTTTGTGGCTTCATGGATTACGCTTACTGTGCATTCATCTTTAGAAGCTGTAGGTTTAACAGCTGCATTTTCTACTGCATTAACAAAAGAAAATATTAGTTGTAATGTAGTAGCAGCATTTTATCACGACCATATTTTTGTAGATAAAAAAGATGCAGAAAAGGCAATGGGAATTTTAGAAAGATTTTCTTTGTAAAAACTAATGAAAATATTCCAACTCTTTATTAAAATTTATATACGGATACATTTCTTTCAACTTAGTTATTTTAGAAAAATTTGTAGCTAAAAATGTCTTGTGCGCTTCAGATGTAGGATTAAATGCCCTATGATTCATTGCCGCATTTATTTCATTTATTTTTTCCAATAGTTGTAGCGAAGCATCATCAATAACAGTTGGTGAAAATTTTTCCCACACATAATTTGTAGCCGCATAATTAGGATGCGCAAGGTCTTCAGCAAAAAAACGATAATCCCTCAAATCATCTATTACCAATTCATAGGCAGGAAAATAAAAAACATTACTATCGTTTGTAAGTGCATGCACCGCTTGTATGAGGGCTGCTTTACTTCTGTTATTTTCTACAAAACCTTCTCTCAGGTGGCGCACAGGACTTATGGTATAAATAAATTTCACATTTGGGTTTATAACACGAACCATCGTTTCCATTTTTTGCAAAATGGCTTTTATTTCATCGGGTTCAGTTAATCTTCTATTAAATTTATCTGTTGGTATTTTATGGCAGTTGGCAGCTACATTTTCGTAATTATTTTTGTTAATAATATCTTTCCATTCATACACAAATGCAGAGCCAAGGGTTAGCAAAATCCAATCGGCAGTTTTAATAAAGTCAATAGCTTTTTGTTGTGATTCGTTTATATAATTTAGTGCAGCATCTTTTTCAATATTTGAAAAAAGTGTATGATGCTCTCTACTAGCCCAAAGTTCGTTGTAATAAAACAGTTCATCTTCTGTAAACATTTTTCTATTAGCATAATTCATTACAGCTTTTGCAATACTCATTGGGTTAAACAAAATGCCATTCGGATTTTCCAATACATCAAATTTATACATAGCAAGCTTCTTCCCTATTTGCTCTGTAAAGCAAGAACCCACCAATAATAATTTATCGGTGTGTTTCATTTTTATGGAGAAAGGTTTGGGAGTAAATTCAGAGCGAAAGTTCATAGTTAATAGTTGAATATTGTTTGAAGGGTTGAAGAAGTTCTTGAAAATTTTAAAATTAATTGAAAGGGTAAATCTAAAGTTTCACTTCAATTTGCTAAACTCATTTTGCAAAGCCAAACTAAACCTCCGACTTCTTTCAAATAAACGTCTTATTGGCTTTTCGGCAAAAAAAAATAATTTTCGAAGCAAAAAAAAATTCGTGCATTCGTGGCTAAATAAATATCTCACCCGCTAATAAACTACATTTTTGCAAAGCTACTTTATCAATATTTAACTCATATCCTTTGTTTTCTAAATAGTTTAACATCACTTCAGTATCCATATTGCCTACCAAATCATTACCTGCCATTGGGCAGCCGCCAATACCATTTATAGCTGCATCAAATCTTGTACAACCTGCACCCAAAGCTGCTTCTATCTTTGCCTCTCTATCTAAAGGTGCAGAGTGTAAGTGTACACCAATGTCAATATTTTTAAATTCCGGAATAATATTTTTCATTAACACACTCACTTCATTTGCTGTTGCAAGCCCAACTGTATCTGCAATAGAAATAATTTTTACACCAAGTTCTGTAATTTGTTTTGTACGATTTATTACAATCTCTTCATTATACAAATCACCATATGGGTTTCCAAAACCCATGGAAATATACACAACCAATTCTTTTTTATTTTTTATACAAAGTTCTTGTATATCTTCTACTCTCTTCAATGATTCATCTACAGATGAATTTGTATTGCGCTGCTGAAAAGTTTCTGAGATAGAAAATGGAAAACCTAAAAAAGAAATTTGGTCGTAACATACTGCATCTGCTGCTCCTCTTTCATTTGCAATTATTGCAAGAAGCTTTGTATTGCTATAACCCAATTCCAAATTCCTAATCACCTCTCCCGTATCCGCCATTTGTGGTATAGCTTTTGGCGAAACAAAACTTCCAAAATCTAATGTATCAAAACCACATTGCAACAATGCATTTAAGTATTGTATTTTCTTTTCGGTCGGTATAATATGCGGCCAACCTTGCATGGCATCTCTTGGGCATTCGATTAGAGACAAAGCCTCCCTAAATCCCTCCGAAGGAGAAGCCTCCCTAAATCCCTCCGAAGGAGGGACTTTTGAACCCTGAGATTGATTATTAACTTCTAAATTATTTGAATTAGTAATTTGCATTTATTAATAAACTATAAAGTATTACAAACTAAAGTCCCCCTGAGGGGGATTTAGGGGGGCTTGTCTTTGCTTTGCCGCTTCATACAAAATAATCCCTGTAGCCACACTCACATTCAACGAATCAAAATCACCCGTCATGGGTATTGCAAATTTTTCATCGCACACTTTCATCAATGCAGGGTAAATTCCTTTTTCTTCTGCACCCATCACAATGGCTGTAGGTTCTGCAAAATTACATTCATACGATTTTGTAGTAGCACCCATTACACTAGCAAAAACTTTTATACCATTCATGTGCAAATCATCTACCGCTTTCATCAAACTATTTACACGGCACACTGCAATTTGTTCAAGTGCACCAGCACTTGTAAGTATAGCATCTTCATTTAAAGAACCTACACCTTTATCTGGGATAATAATGGCATTTACACCAAAGCAAAAAGCACTTCGTGCTATTGCTCCAATATTTCTAATATCGGTTATGCCATCTAAAATAATAAACAAAGGCACTTCTCCTTTTTCTACTACAAATGAAATTACATCTTGCAAATCTTGATACTGTATTTTGCTTATTTGCGCTATACAACCTTCGTGGTTACTTACATTAAAGTTGTTCAGTTTTTCTACAGGTACTTTGTTTATAGGAATCATGTAGCGTTCTGCTAATATTCTTATTTCATCAATGGTATCTCCATGCACAGCCGTCTGCATGTAAATTCTATCGAGCTGTTTCCCTTCTTTCATGGCAGCTATAATAGCCGTTCGGCCTATTACAAGGGTGTTTTTCTTTGGTCGCTTATGTTGGTGTCTAAATTCTTTCACGGTGCAAAAATATGCTTTATTAATGGCAAAAAATAACCGATAAATTGAAAAGACATTTTCTATGTCTTTCCGATTTATCGGCTAAAAATATAATTTTAAATGGCTCTTATTTCAACCCAAAAACTTTCTTCACTTCTTTCACCGCATCCAATTTTTCCCAAGTAAACAATTCTACTTTTTTCTTTATAGATTTTCCATCAGGTGATGTAAATGTTTTTTCAACTGTTTCTGGTGTACGACCCATGTGCCCATAAGCTGCAGTTTCGCTATAAATAGGGTTACGTAATTTTAAACGTTGCTCAATAAAATAAGGGCGCATATCAAAGCAAGACATTTTCATAATCTTATCTGCAATTTGCCCATCGGTTAGTTTTACTTTAGCGGTACCATAAGTAACTACGTTTATACTTGTAGGTTGTGCTACACCAATGGCATAACTTACTTGTACCAATACTTCGCTACACAAACCTGCTGCTACTAAGTTTTTTGCAATATGCCTTGTTGCATATGCCGCACTCCTATCTACTTTACTTGGATCTTTACCACTAAATGCACCACCACCATGTGCACCCTTACCACCATAAGTGTCCACAATTATTTTACGACCAGTTAAACCTGTATCGCCATGTGGCCCACCAATTACAAACTTACCAGTTGGGTTAATATGGTACTTAATTTTATTATTGAAAAGATGATCGTATTTTTTATACTTTGCTTTTACTCTTGGTATAACAATATTGATAATATCTTTTTTAATTTTGGCCAACATTACTTCGTCTTTTCCAAAATCGTCGTGCTGTGTAGATACAACAATGGCCTCAATTCTTACTGGTACATTATTATCATCGTACTCCAATGTTACTTGGCTCTTCGCATCGGGACGTAAATATTTTATTGCTTTATTTTCTCTGCGTACTTCGGCCAATTCTTTTAAAATATCATGTGAAAGCGCCAAAGCTAATGGCATGTAATTTTCTGTTTCGTTTGTTGCATAACCAAACATCATACCTTGGTCGCCAGCACCTTGCTCCTCTTTTTTCTTTCTATCTACACCTTGGTTTATATCGCCGCTTTGCTCGTGTATTGCACTTAAGATACCACAAGAGTTTGCTTCAAACATATACTCACTTTTGGTATAACCAATTTTGCGAATAACGCCACGAGCAATTTCTTGCACATCTAAATATGCTTTACTCTTTACTTCGCCGGCTAGCACTACTTGGCCTGTAGTTACGAGTGTTTCGCAAGCTACTTTACTGCTAGGGTCAAAAGCTAAAAAATTATCAATAAGCGCATCACTAATTTGGTCAGCAACTTTGTCTGGGTGTCCTTCACTTACGGACTCGGATGTAAATAAATATGGCATTTAATTTTATTTTTTAAGATTGCAAAGATAAGGGCAGGATTTTAAAAAAACGAAAGCCTTTCATAATAAATGAAAGGCTTTCGTTATATTGTTTTAAAATTAATTTATACTTTAGAATAAACGATCACTAATTTCATTTTATGATTATTTGCATTAGTACCGGTTCCTACTTTTACTCTACCTAAAGCAAGAGGGTTATAAAAAGGAATAACATACTTTAATCCTTCATATTGAGGATAAAAATAATTAAAAGGTGAAAACAATCTTAAATCGTAATTTTTATAACCGTTGGTAACAATATGTTGTACATATCTGGTAATATTTATTTCGTACCTATAAAAAGTATTAGCTCCATCAAATCTTTTTAAAGCCGCACCACCAAAATTATTTAAATCTATATTGCCATTTGGAAAAGGATGATACAATGAATTTATTCCTACAGCATCGGGATTGTATAAAAATTGATTGCTTAAATCGAAAGGTATAGGTTTGTAGCGTTGTGGTATTGTTGTTAATGTGTCTTTTAAATCGAGATACAAATATGGTGGGGGTGTATAATAATTATCGATAACTGCACCTGATGGGTTTTGCTCTACAATCAAATAAGCTCTATGCACGATTCTATTTGTAGCTTTCGGGCTGCCAGCATTCAATTCAGGTATTTTTAAATTAGCAAAGGTACCTGGTGCTGTTTGTAAGTAAACATCGTTTGTAGTAGCTCCTACAGCAGGTATTGTACTCAAAGTATAATCTCTCTTTACATAATTAGCACTTGAAGATGCTAAACCGGATGCATTTCTTTGTGGATACATTTGAAAAGACTGAATAACTGTGTCTTTCCCTCCAGTAGCTTTCCTTTTAAAATATTGAAACTCTAATCTTGTTTTAGCATCTGTCAAGTTTACATAATAAATGGCACTGCCATTTCCAGATACTTTTATTTCAAAACCATTAAATTTTGTTCTGAATATAGAATCATTTTTAAACCCATTATTTGGTCCTACTGCAATTGTATCTTGTGAAAAAAGAGAAGCTGCAAAAGAAGCCCCAAGTCCCGTAAGCGGAATTCTAATTTGATTTTCTACAGAATCTTTACCGTAAGCTAATTTCTTTTTGCTAATTATATCCTGAGATTTTAATGTTGCAGCACCTAACAATGTACCAGCCGTATTAGGTTTATAATTTAACCTTCTTAAAGTATCCGTTTTATCTCTAAAATCATTATCCGTAATTGCTATTGCTTTTACTTCAAACTTTTGTGCAATAGATGTATCTCCCCAAGCACCTCTATAAGAAAGACAAATAAAAGCAGAATCGAATCCAGTACCTGGATAACCTTTTATAGTATCGCCTACAGCACCAAAATAAAAAGGATAAAAAGTAGGTTTTAGTTGAACATAAATAGCTGCTTCCGTATTACCAAATTGAGGGTCGTTTGTAATATTTCCAATTACATGATTTTCGGTTTTAGATAATATTGTACTATCATCTACATTGGTAAAAATACCTTGCGTAGCAATTACATCAAGCGTATCGGCAAAAGTATTTATGTTATCTACAGTTAGCAAGTCACCACCCTGTGTAGTTGTATCAAATTTTGTACAACTATATCCAATAACCAATAATGAAGCAGCCAAAAAAGCTGTAGGTAGAAATCTTTTTTGCAAAGCAATAAATTTTAAAAATTCTGAGTAATTTTTTTATTTAGCAAGGTCGGCATATAATTGTAAATAGTCTGTTAAATCGCTATCGGCATTATACTTTAATATTTTTTTGCCACGCACTTTTGCAAATTCTGTTGCTAGTTTTTTATCTGGCGTATCGGTACCAAACGTAACAGCATCAGCGTATGTAGCGCCACCTCTAAACATAGCCAAGTTATTTATTTCTTTAAATGGCTCTAATTCTTTTTTAGTAACATTATCATTTATAGCGGCCAATTGTAAAAAATCGGCCCCCAATTTTTCTTTAAATGTAGTTTCGCTAATGGTATAAACTACTTTGCAATGGCTAAATACTGGTTCTTTTTTATAAGCAGAACGTATAAACATTGGTACCAATCCTGTCATCCAACCACTACAATGAATAATATCTGGAGGCCAACCGAATTTTTTTACGGTTTCTAATGCGCCTTTGCAAAATAAAACGGTACGCAAACCATTATCATCAAAAAACTTACCAGCTTCATCTGCGTAAATGAACTTTCTTTTAAAAAAATCTTCATTATCCAAAAAATAAACCTGCAATCTTGCATTGGGCAATGATGCTACTTTAATGGTAAGTGGATAATCATCATTATCTATAGAAACATTTATACCAGATAACCTTACAACCTCGTGTAAACGATGCCTCCGTTCGTTGATAGTACCAAACTTTGGCATAATACACCTAACTTCCATATTGTTATCGTTAGACATTACCGCAAGTTTGTTTACAATTTCAGCAAACGAAGTGCCATCAATATAAGGTGACATTTCACTTACAATGAATAAAATCCTTTTCTTTGTAGACATTTTTGTGCTAAATTAAGTGCAGATTAGATAGATTTTTTAAAATGGCTGCAAAAATAACGAAATTATTTGACAATATAGTATTTATACGCATTTTAGCTCGAAAAACCCCTTATAATGTTACTCATAAAAGATATTAAAACACTTAAAAAGCACCTTTCTAGCTATAAAAATGCAGGAAAAACCATTGGTTTTGTACCAACAATGGGGGCTTTGCACGATGGCCATATTTCGCTTGTGCAAAAAGCCATTAGCGAAAACGATGTATTTGTCTGTAGCATTTTTGTAAACCCTACACAATTTAATAATGCTGCCGATTTCAAAAAATATCCCATTACTTTAGAAGCAGATATAGTAAAATTGGAAAAAGCTGGTTGTGGTATTTTATTTATACCTACCGTAGAAGAAATGTACCCAAGCAATGAAAAGAAATTGCATTACGAATTAGGACATATTGAAACCATTTTAGAAGGAAAATATAGACCAGGGCATTTTCAAGGAGTATGTATAATTGTAGATAAATTATTGGAAGCAGTATCGCCAGCGGTTCTTTATTTGGGTAGAAAAGATTACCAGCAATGCTTGGTTATTGGTAAAATGATGGATATTAAGAAATATAAAACAACATTGAGTATTTGTGATACCATAAGAGAAAAAGACGGCCTTGCAATGAGCAGTAGAAATATGCGGTTAAATAAAGTAGAAAGAAAACAAGCGTTAAGTATTATTGAATCGCTTACATTTATAAAAAATAATATAAAAAAAGGAGATTTAGAAGCTGTAAAAAAAGAAGCTAAAATTTTTTTAGAAAACAAAGGATATAAAGTAGATTACATAGAAATTGCAGATACTGAAACTTTGGAAGCACAAAGTAAATGGGATGGCAAGAAAAAATTAGTAGCATTAGTTGCTGCATATTTAAATGAAATACGATTAATAGATAATATTATTTTGTAACAAAAAACGAGTGATCATTATGAGAAAGAAAATTCTTTCTTCATTACAATATATATTTTTTCTTGGTGCTGGGCTTTTGCTCGTGTGGTGGCAACTGCATGGAATGACGGAGCAAGAGAAAATTGAATTTAAAAATGCCATTACGCATGCTAAATATGTTCTCGTTTTGCCGGTAGTAATGATGAATTTGGCTAGTCATTTTGTAAGATCTATGCGGTGGAAATTATTAATGGAGCCTCTAAATTTTAACCCCAAAATAAAAAATGTATTTGCAGTAACCATGGTGGGATATTTAGCAAACTCAGCTGTGCCACGCCTTGGCGAAGTGCTTAAATGTACATTACTTGCTAGGTATGAAAAACTTAAAGTAGATAAACTTATTGGCACAATAATTATTGAAAGAACTTTTGATCTTGTTTGTTATTTTCTATTAATTGTAATAACAGTGTTGATACAGATAAATGTAATAGGCAATTATGTTTCGGAAAAATTAACCGATTATTCAAAGTCGTCCTCCATTCCTTTATGGGCAGAGTTGCTTATTTTGTTTGCAGGTTTATTTATTATCGTTTATATTTTTATGAAAATATTTTCGAGGTATCCCGAAAATAAATTGCTCATTAAAATAAAAACATTTGCACTAGGCATAGGAACTGGCATTGCTACCATAAAAAACCTACAACAGCGAAAAAAATTTATTGCCTACACTATTTTTATATGGGCAATGTATTTATTACAAATTTATATTGGCTTTAGAGCCATGGAAAGTACAGCAGATTTGAGTATTAAAGCGGCTTGTGCTGTTTTATCGTTATCTACTTTAGCCATGATTGTTACACCCGGCGGCATTGGTTCTTTTCCATATTTTATTATGAAGACATTAATTATTTATGGTATTGCATCTTCGCAAGGAAAAGCATACGGTTGGCTTATTTGGGGTGTGAGCACTGGTTTAATAATTATAGCTGGTGTAATCTCATTGGTTTTATTGCCATACATCAATAAGAAAAAAAATGAAATCAACACAACAAATTCTGCTTAAAATTTATACGCAAGAAAATTTATTGAAACAAGTAAATGCATGGCGTGTGCTTAATAAAAAAATCGTATTTACAAATGGCGTCTTCGATATTTTGCACAAAGGTCATATTGCTTCTTTAAGTGAAGCAGCTTCGTATGGAGATATGCTTGTAGTTGGCGTAAATGCTGACACATCTGTAAAAAAATTAAAAGGCCCTACCCGACCTGTAAATGATGAAAATGCTAGAGCATTACTACTTGCCAGTTTATTACAAACAGATGCTGTAGTAATTTTTGAAGAAGATACACCACTCGAATTGATAAAACTGATAATGCCAAATGTATTGGTAAAAGGTGGTGATTATACCATTGAACAAATTGCCGGTGCAAAAGAAGTGTTGGCTGCAGGTGGAGAAGTAAAGATTGCAAGTATAGTTGATGGAATATCAACAACTAAAATAATTGATGAACTTAAAAAGTAATTTTTCATTACAAAAAAATAATAATTGCTTCACAAAAAGAATATTTCGAGAGATATCAGTTGGCTTTCTTTTAATAGCCGTGTGCTTCAAGAGGCGGCGGATAAAACTGTTCCATTAAAAGAGCGTATAAAATTTTTAGGTATTTTTTCAAATAATTTAGATGAGTTTTTTAGAGTAAGAGTAGCTGCTCTAAAAAAAATGGTTTTACTTGGCAGCAAAGCAAAAATGCATCTAGAAGAAAATCCAGAAAAAATTTTAAAAGAAATTGAAGTAAAAGTATGGCAACTTCAAAAAGAATTTGAGCGCATTTGGAAAGAAATTTTAAGTGCTTTAAAGAAAGAAAAAATAAATATCGTAAATGAAAATAAGCTAAATGTTATACAAAAGAAATTTGTGCAAGATTATTTTGATGATGAAGTTAGAAGTCATATCATTCCATTAATGATTGAGAGTTTACACGAATTTCCTACTCTAAATGACAAATCTATTTATTTGGCTTGTACACTTTCCAAACTAGATAAATCAATACCACAGAGGTTTGCATTAATATCTGTACCGGTAAGGCGCTTGCCCCGTTTTGTTATTTTGCCACCCAAAAACAATGAGCAATTTGTAATTTTATTGGAAGATGTTATTCGAGTTTGCCTACCAAATATATTTTCGTTTTTTGGATACGATAGTTTTTCTGCTCATCTTATAAAAGTAACTAGAGATGCGGAAATAGATATTGATAATGATGTAACAAGTACGCTTATTCAAAAATTACAAAAAGGTTTAAAGAACAGAAAAAAAGGAACACCAGTTCGTTTTGTTTATGATAAAGATATAAACGTAAAATTGTTGCACTACTTGGTAAAACGACTCAATCTATCGCATAAAGAAAACCTAATCCCTGGCGAACGAATTCATAATTTTAAAGATTTTATTTATTTTCCAGAAGCTTTATTTAGCAAAAAAAAATTACGAAAAAAAACATTTACACATCCAATTTTAAAAAATAGCAAGAGTGTCACTGCTGTTGTTTTGCAGCAAGATGTTATGCTACATTTTCCGTATCATTCTTTTGATAGTGTGATAGATTTATTGCGAGAAGCTGCAATAGACCCAAATGTGCAAAGTATAAAAATAACTTGTTATAGATTAGCGCCTCGTTCCAAAATAATAAATGCGCTTACAAATGCAGTAAGAAATGGTAAAGAAGTAACGGTAATGTTGGAACTTAGAGCAAGATTTAATGAAGAGGCAAATCTTGAATGGAAAGAAATATTGGAAGAAGCAGGTATAAAAGTATTGCTTGGAATACCAAATACAAAAGTACATGCAAAACTTTGTTTAATAAAAAAACGAGTACTCAATAAAACTACACATTATGGTTTTGTAAGTACAGGAAATTTAAACGAAAAAACTGCTCAAGATTACGGTGACCATTGCTTATTAACTGCCAATAGAAATATTATGGCAGATGCCAATAAGATTTTTACCTATTTAGAAAAACCAGCTACAAGAATTAAATTATTGAAAGCCTGCAAAACTTTACTTGTAAGTCCTATAAACTTAAGAAGGCAATTTCTTTTTCTTATAAATAAAGAAATAAAAAATGCAAAAAGTAAAAAGCAAACTGGCATTACGCTAAAACTAAATTCTCTTAGCGATAAACAATTAATAGATAAATTATATGAAGCAGCAAAAGCTGGTGTAAAAATTAAATTAATTATAAGAGGTATATGCTGTATGCTTACTGAAAATAAAAAATTTAAAAAACACCCGCAAGCAATAAGTATTGTAGATGAGTATTTGGAACATGCACGAATAATGATTTTTGAAAATGCAGGAAAACCAAAAGTATTTATTTCATCGGCAGATTGGATGCTTAGAAATATAGATCATCGATTAGAAGTAGCTTGCCCAATTTTTGAAAAACAAATAATACAAGAATTGATTGATATTACCAATATACAATT
The DNA here is from genome assembly GCA_043733065.1 of Ferruginibacter sp. Classification (GTDB taxonomy): domain Bacteria; phylum Bacteroidota; class Bacteroidia; order Chitinophagales; family Chitinophagaceae; genus Ferruginibacter. The sequence goes on along the minus strand of JAYTGY010000352.1, from coordinate 1,743 downwards.
GAGCGACAATGTAAAAGCAAGAATATTAGATAATGATTTGAAAAATGAATATGTAAAAGCAAGTGAAGAAAAGAAAGTTCGATCACAAATAGACATTTTCAATTACCTATCAAAAAATATATTGACAAAATAAAAGGAGCAATTTTTAGTTGCGCCTTTTATAATTTTATTTCTTTGCTAATGTAGGCAATAATTTAAAACCTTTGGTTGCAATGGTATAACCTTCTTTTGCTATACCCGTTATTGATACCATATTTAAAGGAAACTCTAACAATACATGACAAAAACTTAAAAAATATAACCAACGTAAACCAAGTGCATAGTTAAATCCATAAAGTACAAGAGAAACAACCCATAAAATTAGTACAGCAATAAATCTTGCCTTTGGTACTTTGTGCCATTTAATAATTTCTGTTTTGCTAAACCAATTTAAATAATGGTATGTGTATGCAAATGCTATAAAACGCATTAACAAAATACCAATTTGAGAATGAAAAACTACTTGGGCAGCATTGCTAAAATCTTGCGCTGCTAATTGTGTACCATCGCCATTATCGTAATACAATAAATTACCAGCAGCATCTTTCATTTGCGGAAAGTTTACATGAAAAATAGTTGTAAGAAAACTTAAGTTTGTATCAAAGAATCCTTCTCCACCAGCTTTATATGAGTCTTGGCCATATTTTGTTACTTCAATAAATGATTTATCTCTAAAGAGAGTAAACAATAAAATTGGGCAAACTATAAAAACTACAAAAGAAATCAACCCACTTTGGCTTCTGCTTTTTAAAGCTCCGTATAATATAAAGAAACCAGTAAAAACAAAAACGTGCACAAGCGTAGGCAATAATGCGCCAATAAAAAATGCTAGCCCATCTCTTTCGTTTGCCTTAAAAATACCTTGGGCAATAAAAAGTATGAATAGCAACCCAAATACTTTTATGTATGCATTTTTTACAAACACCATCAGCAAAGACCCCGTAAGTGCTACAAAAATAATTTTGTTTCCAAATGCACTATCAAAAGGCCAATTCCAATGGTTTTTATAGGCTACACTTTCCAATAAAATTATTACACCTATAAACCAAAGCACAATACTATCGTATTTGCCTTTTGTAAAATACTGCCTATCGTGTAACCAACTAATTTCTGTAAGATAATGTAATGGCCCTAACACGGCATATGCAAAAAGAAAGACTTCAAAAGGCATTATAAAAGCTGCTATGCAACTAAAAATCATTAAGCCGATATTTACCACATTTATTCTTGTGCCTGAGTTCATTTCTAAAAATATTTGTAGTAAAGATAAAACTTCATCACCAAATATTAATGTTGAAAGATTTCTAATAAATTATTCTTCTACTTTAAATTTATATCCTCAATTTTAACATCTAAAACGTTTATATAATTTGATACTAGCAGCAATAGATATAGGAAGCAACGCCGCAAGGTTACTTATTAACGATGTAGTAACAGACAAGGATGGCAAAACTGTTTTTAATAAATTAAATCTGGTGCGTGTACCCTTGCGCCTAGGGTTTGATGTTTTTGAAAACAAAATTGTATCTCCAGAAAAGAAAAAAATGCTTGTAGAAACAATGAAATCTTTTCGGCATTTAATGAATGCATACGATGTAAAATCATTGAAAGCCTGTGCTACAAGTGCTATGAGAGATGCTACAAATGCAAAAGAAATTATTACACTCGTAAAAAAAGAAGCCAATATTTTAATAGAAGTAATAG
>JAYTGY010000351.1:0-4364 GCA_043733065.1 Ferruginibacter sp. | reverse complement strand
ATTTTAGGAGATAGAGAATTTTCTATGCGTATATGGTTGAAGCCCGATAGAATGTTGGCATATAAAATTTCTGCTGATGAAGTATTGAAAGCTTTGGGCGAACAAAGTTTAGAAGCATCGCCGGGAAGGGTGGGAGAAAGTTCTGGAAAAAGTTCTCAAGCATTTGAATATGTATTAAAATACCCGGGCCGTTTTACTACCAAAGAAGGGTATGAAAATATTATTCTGCGTACTTCTCCCGATGGGCAAATACTAAGAATAAAAGATGTAGCCAATGTTGAGTTCGGAAGTGCATATTATGATTTGTATTCCAAACTAAATGGCAAAACTTCTGCAGCCATCACCATCAAACAATCGTATGGCAGTAATGCAAGCGATGTTATAAAAAATGTAAAAGAAAAATTAGAAGAAATAAAAAAATCCTCTTTTCCCAAAGGAATGGATTATGAAATTAGTTATGATGTATCTAAATTTTTGGATGCCTCTATTGAAAAAGTAATTCATACTTTAATAGAAGCGTTTATATTGGTAGCATTGGTTGTGTTTTTGTTTTTGGGTGATTGGCGTTCTACTTTAATCCCTGCCATCGCTGTGCCTGTATCGCTTGTGGGTACATTTTTCTTTATGCAATTTTTTGGTATCTCATTAAATCTAATCACCTTATTTGCATTGGTATTGGCAATAGGTATTGTGGTGGACAATGCCATTGTGGTGGTAGAAGCGGTGCATGCAAAAATGGAAGAACTGAATATTGATGCACGAGCTGCTACAGAGCTTGCCATGAGTGAAATAAGTGGAGCCATCATTGCCATCACATTGGTAATGGCTGCAGTATTTATTCCTGTTGCATTTATGGCAGGGCCTGTGGGTATTTTTTACCGACAGTTTTCTGTAACCATGGCTACATCTATTATTTTATCTGGTTTAGTTGCATTAACACTTACGCCTGCATTGTGCGCTGCTATGCTTAAAAATAATCATGGTAAACCAAAAAGTAAAAACCCAATTAATACAATAATTACTGGTTTTAATAATTGGTTTAATAAAATATTAGGACGTTATAAAATTATATTAACAAAAGTAGTTGCAAGAAGAGCACTTACATTTTTAGTGCTAGCAGGGTTTTGTGTAGGCACATATCTTATTAGCAACACAGTGCCATCTGGTTTTATACCAAATGAAGACCAAGGTGTATTTTATGCCATCATTTCTTCACCACCGGGTTCAACTCTTGAGCGTACAGACGAGCTGTGCGGCGAAGTACAAAGAATAGCACAAAATATAGATGGTGTAGCTTCGGTATCATCTATGGCAGGTTACGAAATTTTATCGGAAGGTACTGGCTCTAACTCTGGTACTTGTTTGGTAAACCTAAAAGGTTGGGATGAACGTAAACATTCATTACAACAAATAATGGATGAGTTGGAAGAAAAAACAAAAGATATTAAAGGTGCAAAAATAGAATTCTTTCCACCGCCTGCTGTGCCTGGTTATGGTGCTGCTGGTGGTTTTGAGCTGCGTTTATTAGATAAAGGCGGTAGTGGCGATTATAAAAAAATGGAAGAAGTAAACAAAAACTTTATTGAAGAATTGCGTAAACGACCTGAGCTTACTTCTGTGTTTTCTTTTTATAGTGCTAGCTATCCGCAATACATGCTTAATATTGATAATGATAAAGCACAACAAAAAGGTGTGACGATTGATAATGCCATGAACACACTTTCTACATTGGTGGGAAGTAACTATGAAACGAACTTTATAAAATTTGATAGACAATATAAAGTAATGGTGCAAGCATTGCCTGAGTACAGAGCATTGCCTGATGATATTTTAAAATTGTATGTAAAAAATGATAAAGGAGAAATGGTACCATTCTCTGCATTTATGACGATGGATAAAGTGTATGGCTTATCAGAAATTACTCGTCACAATATGTACAACTCTTCTGAGATAAGTGGTGATGCGGCTCCTGGCTATAGTAGTGGTGCGGCTATTAAAGCTATACAAGAAGTAGCAGATACAAAATTACCAAGGGGTTTTGGTATTGACTGGGCAGGTATTACCAAAGACCAAACAGGACAAGGCAATCAAGCATTATATATTTTTCTTATTGTATTGGCATTTGTGTATTTGCTTTTAGCAGCGCAATACGAAAGTTTTATTTTACCATTCCCAATTATTTTGAGTTTGCCCACCGGTATTTTCGGTGCATTTTTCTTGTTAAAAATAATGGGTTTAGAAAACAATATTTACGCACAGGTTTCTATGGTAATGTTGATAGGTTTGTTGGCAAAAAATGCGGTATTGATTGTAGAGTTTGCGGTGCAAGAACATGCGGCTGGTGCTTCGGTATTTGATGCTGCGGTGGAAGGTGCAGCCGTGCGCTTACGTCCTATCTTAATGACATCGTTTGCGTTTATTGCAGGGTTAATTCCATTGGTGTTAGCTACAGGGCCTGGTGCAATAGGTAATAGAACCATTGGTTCTGCATCGGCGGGCGGAATGCTTATTGGTACTGTGTTTGGCGTACTCATCATACCTGGCTTGTATTATTTCTTTGCAAAAATTAGTGAAAAGAAAAAGTTTACTGATGGCGAATCTGAAGAATCTTTGATAGGAGAGATTATGAGAAAGAGCAGTAAAAAATCCCGAAATAAATTATTGAGAAAACTTAAAATAATAATAGCCAAAAATGGAAAAAAATAAATGGATAAGAATATTGTGCATTGCAACTGTTGTATTGGTTACAAAAACAAGTTGCAAAATGCCATCTGTTACACAAGGGCCTGCATTAAAAACAGCACCTGCTACATTTTTAAATTCGAGTGATACTACCAATAGCAGTGATATGAATTGGGGTACATTTTACAATGATAAAAATTTGGTATCGCTAATTGATATTGCAGTAGAAAATAATCCTGATGTAATGATTGCATTGCAGGATATTGAAATTTCAAAAAATAAAGTACGGATGCGTAAGGGTGAGTTATTGCCTACAGTAACTGCTGGTGGCGGATTAGGCGTTGAGAAAGTTGGATTATATACATCACAAGGTGCAGGCGATGCTTCGGCAGAAATTACTCCAGGAGAAAAAGTACCTGAAAATTTGGGTGATTTTAATGTTGGTATAAGAACAACTTGGGAAGCTGATATATGGGGTAAACTTCGTAGCGCAAAAAAAGCAGCTTTTGCTAAATATCTAAAAAGCATTGAAGGGAAAAATTTTGTGCTCACCAATTTAGTGGCAGAAGTAGCCAATAGTTATTATGAATTATTGGCTTTAGATAACCAATTAGACATCATAAGAAATTCTATTGACTTACAAAAAAAGCAATTGGCCATTGTTGTTATTCAAAAGCAAGCTGCTGCTGCTACAGAGCTAGCTGTAAAACAATTTGAAGCACAGGTGTTGAATTCGCAAACACAAGAGTATGATATTTTACAAAATATTACAGAGACGGAGAATAAAATAAATTTTTTGTTGGCAAGATATCCGCAACCAATTGTTAGAGATAAAAATAATTTTATGGCTGATATTTCTGCACAAATAAAAGAAGGAATTCCATCTCAGTTATTAAAAAATAGACCCGATATAAAAAGTGCTGAGTTAGAATTACAAGCAGCAAAATGGGATGTAAAAACGGCAAGGCTCGCCTTTTTACCTTCGCTTGGTTTTTCTGCAAAGTTAGGTGCACAAGCATTTAAACCATCTTTTTTATATCAAATGCCAGAATCGTTATTGTTTGGCTTAGCAGGAGATATGGCTGGGCCAATCATTAACCGCAATGCAATTATTACAGAATTTAAAACAGCCAATGCTACACAAATACAAACCATGTATGATTATCAAAAAACAATTATCAATGGATATGTGGAAGTTAGCAATCAGTTATCCAATATTAATAATTTAGAAAAAATGTATGGCTTTAAATTTAAAGAAGTAGATGTGCGTACAAAAGCCATTGATATTTCCAACGATTTGTATAAATCAGCAAGAGCAAATTATTTAGAAGTATTAACTACACAAAGAGATGCATTAGAATCTAAATTGCAATTGGTGGAAATTAAGAAACAACAATTGGCAGCAGTTGTAAATGTGTATAAGGCATTGGGTGGAGGATGGAGATAATTTTGCTCACAGATTTAGCAGATTTACGCAGATTTGTTGGAGATATATTTGCGATTAAAAACTTAGGTTGCTAAAAAAGTATCTGCGTAAATCTGCGTCATCTGCGAGATGCATATTTTTTTGCAAACTATTTCATTCTTATCTATTGAAAATTTATGTTACATTGAAAAATAAAATTTATTGAAACATGAATCAAATACTTCCATACCTCATCATTGCAGCAAAATCAATAGCC
>JAYTGY010000350.1:0-2093 GCA_043733065.1 Ferruginibacter sp. | reverse complement strand
AATGGATAATGAAAATTATTTGCAATTTTCAAATGCTGCAATACAATATGCCGCACAACAAATAGATAATGATAAATTGCAACTTCAATACCAACAAATGTTTTCTGTATAAATGATATCTACTTTATTTACTGATAAAAAATTTGTACGATTTGTACTTTTATTTATTGCAGTATTTCTACTTTGTTATTATGGTACACTTTTAATTACAGGTTTAGCAGTGCCTGGCGGAAGGTATAGCCCATTTGTAGAAAAATATTTTAACATTGCTTCTTGGCTTCGTTCATCACTAATACTTTCTTCAAAACAATTTTTGTTTTTACTTGGCACCGAAACAGTACGCTCAGATGAATATGTATTGCGTGCAGTAGGAGGAAGAGGCGTACGAATTGTATATGCATGTTTGGGTTTTGGTGTAATGAGTTTTTGGGTTGCTTACATTGTTGCAAACTTTGCATCTTTACCCAAAAAAATATATTGGATTGTTGTAGGATTATTTTTTTTATGGATAATAAATGTGGTGCGAATAAGTCTTGTATTATTAGCAGGTAATAAAGGTTGGCTTTTTCCTTTTGGTTGGGATCACCATACATGGTTTAACATCGTTGCATACGGGGCTATTTTTGCAATGATTTATTTTTTTGAAAAAAGTTTAAAAGGTAAAAATTAAGAATGATAATAGTTGGCATTAATGCTTATCATGCAGATGCGTCTGCAGCCATTTTTGTAAATGGCAAAATGGTAGCTGCAATAGAAGAAGAGCGTTTCAGAAGAATAAAACATTGGGCAGGGTTTCCATCTCAAGCTATATCATTTTGTTTAAAGGAAGCAGGAATAACTTTTGGCGATGTAGATTTTTTTGCCATTGGTAGAGACCCGAATGCAAAAATGATAAAGAAAATTTTATATCTTTTAGCTAACCCAGTAGGAAGTTTTGCAACAGTAAAAGAAAGATTTGGCAATAGAAAAAAAGTAGCTTCGGTACAAGATGAATTGGCTGCTTTATCAGGATTGCCGGCTACTGATTTTGTTAATAAAGTAAAAAATATAGAACATCATCGCAGCCATTTGGCATCTGCATTTTTTGCATCTCCATTTAAAGAAGCAGCTTGTATCTCTATTGATGGTTCAGGTGATTTTACAACAACCATGACGGGTATTGGAAAAGATAATAATATTGAAGTTCTTTCTTCATTAGATTTTCCGCATTCGCTTGGTATTTTTTATACAGCCTTTACACAGTTACTTGGCTTTCCGCATTATGGCGATGAGTATAAAGTAATGGGTATGGCGCCTTATGGGCAAGCAAAATATACAGAACAATTATTAGATGTTATAAAATGTACCGATGATGGTTTGTTTAAATTAAATTTATCCTACTTTAGAAAAGGTTCATCTGGTGTAATTTCTTACGACGATAATTTTGTGCCTATTGTAGCACCTATGTTTAGTAATTTAATGGTAGAAAAATTTGGACCACAAAGAAAAAAGGATGAGGAGCTAACACAATACCACAAAGACCTTGCAGCATCGGTACAAGCGGCTACCGAAAAGGTTATCTTTCATATGCTCCAACATTTGCATAAAAAAACAGGGTTAGATAGTGTTTGCATAGCTGGAGGAGTAGCACAAAATAGTGTTGCTAATGGAAAAATTACGAGCAATACTGGTTTTAAAAATGTGTATATTCCATCTGCAGGGCACGATGCAGGTATTTCTATGGGTGCAGCTTTATTTGTACAACATCAACAAAAAAATGTAGAAAGAAGTTTTATCAATTCTGCATACACAGGTAGCAAATTTAGCAATGCCGAAATAAAAATAGCTGTAGAAAAGCACGGTTTAAAATATGAAGAATTGGATGACGAAATATTGTTTGATAAAATAACCGATTGTTTAATAAATGGGGGAGTAGCAGGTTGGTTCAGCGGCAGGGCAGAATTTGGACCACGAGCTTTGGGTGGAAGATCTATAATTGCAGACCCTCGTAGGAACGATGCGAAGGAAATTCTTAACTTAAAAATAAAAAGAAGAGAAAGTTTTCGTCCATTTGCACCCTCTATTTTAAAAGAATACGTGAAAGATTTCTTTAA
>JAYTGY010000349.1:0-6443 GCA_043733065.1 Ferruginibacter sp. | reverse complement strand
TTTATGTACAAACTATCTGGCACATTTGTAATGACAAGCGTTGCAGGAGCAATACTTAGCGTATCTAATTTTTGTAAAGGAAATTGTACAGCAACTTTTTTGCTTCTCAAATTTGAAACTATTGTCGGTAAAATTTGTGCAGTCAAGGAGCTTGTAACCAACAACGAAATGACTAATACAAAAAAGTATTGCAATGTATTTTTACCATTATATCGTTTTACAAGTGTAATGTTGTTATTGTTTTATATGTGAATATAGTTTGAAAAAATGATTTCTAATTAGACGACCACACTGGCGAAAATGCTGCTGTGCCTATAAAAGGCTTTTAAAATAAAAATGGTCTAACGGAAACTCCATCAGACCAATATAAAATGTAATTAAAATTTGTTCAGTATTAAACTTCTTCATTTGCAAAACTAGCCCCAATGTACTCTTTATTCATACGAGCAATATTAGCTACAGAAATACCTTTAGGGCATTGTGCCTCACATGCGTATGTGTTGGTACAATTTCCAAAACCTTCTTTATCCATTTGCGCTACCATGTTTAAGGCACGGCTTTCTCTTTCCGGACCGCCTTGTGGCAATAAAGCCAATTGTGAAATTTTTGCACCCACAAATAACATTGCACTACTGTTTACACATGTAGCCACACATGCACCACAGCCTATACAAGCCGCAGCCGAAAATGCATCATCGGCATCTTTTTTATCTATTGGAATTGCATTTGCATCTACCGCATTACCAGTATTTACACTTATATATCCACCGGCTTCTATAATTCTATCAAACGATGTCCTATCCACCGTTAAATCTTTCAATACCGGGAAAGCCTTACTGCGCCATGGTTCTACCACAATGGTATCGCCATCTTTAAAAGCACGCATATGCAATTGGCAAGTAGTATTTTGTTTCCATGGGCCATGTGCTTCGCCATTGATGTGCATGCTACACATTCCACAAATACCTTCTCTACAATCATGATCGAAAGCAATGGGTTCTTTGCCTTCTACAATGAGTTGCTCGTTCAGCACATCAAACATTTCTAGAAAACTCATTTCGCTCGAAATGTCTTTTACATTGTATGTTTCAAAACTTCCCTTTGCTTTGTTGTTTTTTTGACGCCAAACTTTTAGGGTCAAATTCATGTGGTAATGTTCCATTCGGTTAATTGTTTTATTGTTGCATTGTTTAATTGTTGTTTGGTTTGTAAGAAATCAAGCTTACTTTCAATTAATCAATTGTTTTATTGTTTAATTGCTTAATTGTTGTTGGATCAAAAAGGTTCAACCAACTTTTCAATTTTTTGCAATCTTTTATATGTATTTTAAATCACCAACTTTTCATTCGTATATTTTATCAAACTATTTAATGCTTTTGGCAATTTATCTAGCTCAGTAAAAATATGATTGTATTGCTCTTCAGTAATCAATTTCCTTACTTTCGCTTTTTCATTCCAATCAAAACTTTCTTTTAAAGAACCTTTGCTATATCTATAAAAATTTACTTTATCTTTCTTAAAATGCCTTCCAAAACCTTCTGCAATATTTGCCGATATTGAATCTACAGCATTTACCATTTGTGTTCCAATCGTTTTCTTTGTAAATAAATCCCACTCTACATAAACTATTTCCCAAACATAATTACTTAACTTAAATGCAATTTTGTAAGCTTCAATGTCATTAAGTTTTAGGTAAGTTTTCTCCATTTGAATTGCTGTATTGATAAATTATTTAATTGTTGTTTGACTAATTTAAAAAAATAATATCAGCAATTTCATTAAACCTTTCAAATTTATATTTTAGACAAAGTCTTCATTTTTCAAATTTTACAATTACACAAACTCAACAACAATTTAGCCATACATCATTTAAACAATTACCTGTTTTAGAAAAACTTTCCTCTGTAACAACCTCAACAACAATTTAACCACACATCATTTAAACAATTACCTGTTTTAGAAAAACTTTCCTCTGTAACAACCTCAACAACAATTTAACCATTTAACAATTAAACTATTTATAAGACCTTTGCGTAGGTTTCACAATCTCAAAATTCAAATCTTCCTTATGCAATTCCCATCCAGCATCCCCTTTATTTTCCCATGCAGAGACAAAAGCATAATTTACATCGTCACGTTTTGCTTCACCATCTTCTGTTTGGCTTTCTTCTCTAAAATGTCCGCCGCAGCTTTCATTTCTTGTTAGTGCATCTAAGCACATCAACTCTCCAAGCTCAATAAAATCAGCTACTCTGCCCGCTTTGTCTAGCTCAGGGTTCATTTCTTTTATTTCGCCCGGCACACGTACATCGCTCCAAAATTCTTTTTTCAATGCTTGTATTTCTGCAATGGCTTGTTTTAATCCTGCTTCGTTACGAGCCATACCACATTTATCCCACATTATTTTTCCGAGGCGCTTATGGAAACTTTCTACCGTTTGTTTGCCTTTAATGTTCATCAAAGTATTTATTCTTTCTGCCACTGCATTTTCCGTATCTACAAATGCTTGTTGGTTAGTATCTATTGCTGGATTACGAATTTCTCCTGCTAAATAATTTCCTAAAGTATATGGTATTACAAAATAGCCATCTGCCAAACCTTGCATCAATGCAGATGCACCCAAACGATTTGCACCATGATCGCTAAAGTTTGCTTCACCCAAAGCATACAAACCTTTTATAGATGTTTGCAATTCATAATCTACCCACAAGCCACCCATGGTATAATGCACAGCCGGGTAAATGCGCATTGGCATAGAATAAGGATCTTCACCCGTAATCTTTGCATACATATCAAAAAGGTTACCATATTTTTCTGCTACTACCGATTTTCCAATGGCAATAATTTCTGCCTCGGGCATATTGGTAATGCCTTTTTTACCGGCTTCTATTTTTCCGTATCTTTTTATAGCATCTGCAAAATCTAAAAACACCGCCATCTTTGTTGTACCTACGCCGTAGCCTGCATCGCAGCGCTCTTTTGCTGCTCTACTAGCCACATCTCTTGGTACTAAATTTCCAAATGCAGGGTATCTTCTTTCTAAATAATAATCTCTTTCATCTTCTGGTATTTCGTGCCCTTTACGAGTATCGCCTTGTTTTTTTGGTACCCAAATTCTACCATCGTTTCTTAAGCTCTCACTCATGAGTGTAAGCTTACTTTGATGATCGCCGCTTACAGGTATGCATGTAGGATGTATTTGTGTAAAACATGGATTACCAAAATACGCTCCTTTTTTATGTGCTTTCCATGCCGCTGTCACATTACTGCCCATAGCATTTGTACTCAAATAAAATACATTGCCATATCCGCCAGTACAAAGTAAAACGGCATGTGCACCATGCCTTTCCAATTCGCCTGTTATCAAATCTCTTGCTATAATTCCCTTTGCTACACCATCAATTAATACAACATCTTGCATTTCATGACGACGATACATCGTTACATTTCCTAATGCCACTTGCCTTTCCAAAGCACTGTATGCACCAAGTAATAATTGTTGTCCTGTTTGCCCTGCTGCATAAAAGGTACGCTGCACCTGCGTTCCACCAAAACTTCGGTTGCTCAATAATCCACCATATTCCCTTGCAAATGGTACACCTTGCGCCACACATTGGTCAATGATAGCACTACTCACTTCGGCAAGCCTGTGTACATTTGCCTCTCTTGCACGATAGTCGCCACCCTTTACCGTATCATAAAATAAACGAAAAACAGAATCGCCATCATTTTGATAATTCTTTGCAGCATTTATTCCTCCTTGCGCAGCTATACTATGTGCACGGCGTGGACTATCTTGAAAACAAAACGCCTTCACTTTATAACCCAGTTCGCCTAAAGATGCAGCAGCAGAAGCCCCCGCAAGCCCAGTGCCTACTACAATTACTTCTAGTTTTCTTTTATTAGCAGGATTTACCAATTGCACATGGCCCTTGTAATCTTCCCACTTTTTGTCCATTTCGCCTTGCGGAATTTTTGAATTCATAAACGTTTTTTTACCTCACCCCCGCCTCTCCAAAGGAGAGGAGCTTGGTTCGTGAAATTTTAAAATCTATTTTTTAATCAAACTTTTTTAATTTTTCTATCGGACAATCCCGACACAAGTGTCGGGATTGTCCGAGCAAAGACAACAGTCCCGCAGTATTGCGGGATCATCATTCCCTAGACATATGTAGGGATGTCACTCACTTCATCGGCATATCTTTATTCATCTTTTCCCACAATATCTCTTTTAAAACAATCTCTCTTCCAAATAAACCCGTCTTCGACAAGCTCAGACTGACAATATTTAATTCAAAGCAAACACTTCAAACTAAATAAAAAACTACATACACTTTCAGTGTTCGAAAGTCCCCCTGTGGGGGATTTAGGGGGCTACCCACCCAAAATGTATAGCCAACGGCATACTAGCAAACAACAATGATATACCTACGGAATAAACCACTCCTATCGTTTTTATTATTGGCGTATATCTCTTATGGTTTATACCAAATGTTTGAAACGCACTTTGAAAACCATGCATCAAATGCCAACAAAGCGATACACATCCAAGCACATAAAACAAAACAATTATTGGCGAATAAGGTCCAGTAAAAACATTCAACATTTCTTGATACAAATTATGAACTGGTTGCATATTGTATTCTTGGCCAAGTGTGGTTTCTGCCAAAGGTTGAATATTAGCCATACCACCAAAACGACTAGGTATCCAAAAATGATAAAAATGCATAATCAAGAAAATCAAAATCAAGGTACCAAGCAAACCCATGGTTTTGCTATACCATTTACTTTTACCATCGCCTTTTGTTACGGCATATTTTATTGGACGAGCATTGTGGTTTTGTCTCCACAATGTTAAACCTTGGTAAATGTGCAAGAGTAAAAAAGCCATTAAGCCAATTTCCATTGTACGTACAATTAAGTTGCTACCCATAAAATGTCCCCAATGGTTAAAGGTTTCGCCACCATCGTTAAAAAAAATCATGGCATTTATACCAGCATGTACAATGAGAAAAGAAATAAGAAATAACCCAGTAGCCCCCATCATAAATTTCTTACCTATAGAAGAAGTGAAAAACATTTTCCAAGTCATAAAGCGAATATTGTTGATTAAAATTTGGTTTTACAAAAATACGGCACAAAAGGCAAAATATTAATTTATTTTGAACTTTGGAGCATTTAAAATTATCGCAAGAGGCGTCACCTTTCATTACAGATTTTCTAGTTTAAAGAAACTTTTAAAAAGGAGACACCTCTGTTTAAACCCAACATCAATTTTAAATGTGAGCTTTAGGTTTTGCAACTTTAAAAATAACATCATTTTATTAGCGAAAGATTATAAATCTAGGCACTAAACAAAAATATATTTCAAAAAAAAATCAATAAACAAAATGCTTATTGATTTTTAAATTTATGATTAAATAATAAAATTATCGTATCAACATATTAGCTGAAGTAACATTTAAATTGGTAGAAGTAGGCAAACTTAAACCACCATATATTTCCAAAAAACCTGTACCAATGGTTGCACTAGCTTTAGGGTTTAAAGTAATCGTATTAAGCGAACGAGTAACCGCACTTGTTTGATCAAAATTTAAAATACCAGCTTGGTCTGCTATTACAATATTAGATGTTGGCGACCCAGATATTAATCCTGTATAACGTACAGAATTATTTATGGTTATAGTATTATTATTTAAGTAAAGTATTTTACCTGCAAGAATTGATATTGGTCCAACAACGGTATTACCCACAGGTAACAATGGATTATTTAATGCAGTTGTAGCAATGGTAACGTCGCCACCGCTTGGCGGCACAAGACCACCTGCCCAGTTTGTTGTAGTACCCCAAACTGTGTTTGTTGTGCCAAGCCAAACGTAACCTTCGAGTGTAGTAAGTTTTGTTGTACCTGTTTTATTTCCAGTACCTAAACCAGATGACATTAGTCTTGAACTATCATCATACAAAACAGTTGTAGGTACAAAAGATAAATCAAAAGTGAGTTTATTTCCCGCTACTGGTATGCTTATACCTTTACCTGCGTAAGATAAATTTCCACCACCCCAATCAAAAATAGTTATGGTAGTATCGTTTGCTGCCAATGCACCTTTTACATGTATTTGTACAGGCCCTCTAAAATAGGTAACATTACTACCAGCCGTTTTTGTTTGTGTACCCATAGAAATTACCAATCTTTTTCCAGATTGTCCGAATGTAGTGGGCGCATTCCAGTTTACTGTATTTGTTGGATGGCCAATACCACCTTTTATTACAGAAGATGTATCTGAACCACCCACATAATCATTAAAGAAAACAGAAATATCTGTACCCAATTCTCTATTAAAATAATTACGAAGTGTATCTGCAGTAGCAGAATTTGTAGCTAAGTTTGTTTGATATTTTGTTAATGCACTAAAGAAAATAGAATCTCCACACATAGTGCG
>JAYTGY010000348.1:0-2890 GCA_043733065.1 Ferruginibacter sp. | reverse complement strand
TAAATGACTTAATCTTTCTGTTTCTCTTATTACATTGCCTAAAAAAAGTTGTCGCTCTTCTTCGGGCATATCGGTGTTGTCATGCACAATTTCTGTCATGGCACGTATAGATGTAATGGGCGTGCGTATTTCGTGGGTTACGGTATACAAAAATTCATCTTTCATGGTATCCATTTCTTTCAACAAATCATTTGCCATGGTTAATTGTTGCGTGGCTTTTTGTAAATCAGCAGATTTCTTTTTTAGCTCTTTATTAAGCTCTATCATTTGCTGTGACTCCCGCAAAATATTTAACACCTCATCTATCTTTAACTCCTCCGCTTTTGTAACACTTCTTATCATTATACTTGCCGATGCAGAGCCAATTACGCCTGCCAAAATATTCTCTGCAAAAACAACCAATCGAGGGTCAGCTCTTTTTGTAGTTAAAGAAATTTTATTTCTTAAAGCATAACCTACCATAAGATTTTGTGCTCTTTCTTCTCCAAGAAAGTTTTGTAAAAGCGAATTAATATCAGGTAAATATGCAGTACCCTTCCATACTACATTTTCTGTAGCTGATGTAGAATGTTTAAAAATATCTACAAAAATTTCACCTTGGTAAATTTCCTCCGCTGTTTTTTTACTGTTTAGTGAAACCGTTACAAATACGATTACATTAAAAAACATTGTCCAAAAAAAAGAATGTGTAATTGAATCCATTCCTTCCAAACCAAATAGGGAAAAGGGTTTTAGCCAAGCCCAACCAAATAATCCATTTGTCATAATACTTTCATCAAGCATATGTGCGCTTACCAAAGATGGTAATACAAGTGTAAAAAACCAAATGGCAAAACCTGTACATATAGATGCAATGGCTGCATTTTTAGAAGCCGATTTCCAATAAATACCGCCAATAGCAGCAGGCGCAAATTGTGCAACAGCCACAAAAGAAACCAAGCCCATAGAAACCAACGAAACATTTTCTGCAATCGTTTTGTCATATATGTATGCAAGGGCAATTAACAGCACTATACTTATTCTTCGAATGTTTAAAATAGAGCCGCTCAATTTTTCATTAGGCGATGGTTTGAATTTTTTTGCAGATAAAAAAATGGGTGTAGCAATGTTGTTGCTTATCATTGTGCTTAATGCAATGGCTTCTACAATTATCATACTTGTAGCTGCAGCAAAACCACCTACAAAAACAAAAAGGCTTAATCCAATTTGGTTAAAATAAAGTGGCAATGCCAACACAAAAGTATCGGCATCAATATTTTTATTAGCAAAAATTAATTTACCTGCAATAGCAATGGGTAATACAAAAATATTTATGATAACAAGGTATAAAGGAAAAAGCCAAGCTGCTTTTTTTAAATGTTTTTCTTGCACATTTTCTACTACACTTACTTGAAACTGACGTGGTAAAAATATTACGGCAAGCATAGAAGCCATCATTAAACCGAGCCAAGTGGCATACGATGTTTTGGTGCCTAATTGAAATAGGTTTTTTAAAGAATCATTTTGGAAAGCTTTTAAAAAAATATCTCCAAAGCCATTAAAAATGCCATACACAATAAAAATACCTACTGCTACAAAAGCTACTAATTTTATTATAGATTCAAAGGCTACTGCGGCCACTAATCCTTCGTGTTTTTCGGATGCATCTATAGAACGAGTACCAAATAAAATAATAAAAATTGAAAGGATAAGTGCAATGTAAAAAGTATCATCCTGTAAAAAATTACTTAAGGATATGTGCTTAATACTAGTGTTTGTAAGAATATGTATGCTAGTAGAAATGGCTTTTAGCTGTAAAGCAATGTACGGAATAATACCAATTACACAGAGTAATGTTACAATAATAGCCACAGTAAAATTTTTACCATACCGAGTAGAAATTAAATCTGCAATACTATTAATACGTTGCGTTTTGCAAATGCGAATTATTTTTCGCAATACAGGCCAAAATAAAATGGCAGAAATAGTTGGCCCCAAATAAACAGCTAAAAACTCAAACCCATTTGTAGATGCACGACCCACGCTTCCGTAATACGTCCATGCAGTGCAATACACCCCAAGCGATAATGCATATACATATCCATTGTTGATGATGCTTTTGCCTTTTTTTCAACGATACTCTGCAAAATATGCCACAGCAAATAATATTGCCAAATAAAACAAGGCAGTTAATATGGCAAGGACATTACTCATTATTTTTTGTTTGTTTTTTTTCTACAATGAGAAATAAAATAATGATGATAATTATCCAAACAATAAAAATATATAAATACAACATGGGTATTCCAAATAACAATTGCACTTTGTTGGCAAGAGAAATAAATGGATAAGCAAGCAAAATCAATAGGAGAATGCTAAGGAAAATTAATTTTTGATTGTTGGTTTTGTTTTGCATTTGTTGAAATAAAAAAAGGATAATACAATAAACATCATAAGTTAACTGTATTATCCTACACGGGGGGATTTATTATTCAAAAATTATTCTTCCGTAGTATCATATTGATTTTGCAATGCATAAATACCAAATGTAACCAAGCCGCCAACAATAATGGGCGTAAGCACAAAGGCATAAATAATGGCAGGTATTAAATCTTCGGGCTTAGGGCTGCTAAACTTTGGTATTGCTTGTGTAATAATGAGTATATAGCCTGCATAAACTCCTATAGCAATCCATAATATTCCCGCTATTTTTTTTATTGTATTCATAAAAATATTTTTTAAATTTATAATTAATCGTTTACGTTTCTATCTTTATTACTAATGTATAATGCACCTATTACAAAACAAACACCTGCAATAATAATTGGATACCACAATCCTTCTAAGTAAGGTTTTTCGTAAGGCAAGGCTGTACCTGCTTTTGTTGCTGCTTCATTTACTTGCCCTGCTT
>JAYTGY010000347.1:0-1820 GCA_043733065.1 Ferruginibacter sp. | reverse complement strand
AATAAAAACACCACAATGCTTACCGATAGTGTTTCAAAAAATCAGGCTATTGTAAAAAAAGATACCTCATCACAAAACGGATACCCCAGCATTGCACATTACATAAAAAAAGTTTTTATGGTAAGCGATAATGAGGCCAATAATCGTTTGTACGAATTTTTGGGGCAAGAATATTTAAACAATAGCTTACACAAATTAGGTTATGAAGATGCACAAATTATACATAGGCTAGGCATTGCACTTTCAGAAGAAGAAAATAGAAAAACCAACCCTGTGAAGTTTTTAGATGCAAACAAGAAAATAATTTTTGAACAACTACAACAAACAAGCAAACTCAATTATATAAACCGAAATGATTTTTTTGGAAAAGGATTTTATAAAAATGATTCAATTATAAATGAGCCATTTAATTTTTCAACAAAAAACAGATTGTATTTAGATGATATGAACGATATGTTGTTGCGGGTAATTTTTCCAGAAGCATATCCTGCTAGTAAAAGATTTAATTTAACAAAAGATGATTATAATTTTTTATTAAAGTATATGTCTCAAATGCCTACTGAGAGTATATTTCCTAAATATGACACTTTGGAATTTTATGATGCCCATTGTAAGTTTTTGATGTATGGCTCCGAAAAAGGCAGCATACCAAAAAACATTAGAATCTTTAATAAGGTTGGTGATGCTTATGGATTTCTTACAGACATTGCATACATAGTGGATTTTGAAAAAAATATTGAGTTTGCATTAAGTGTTACAATACTAGCAAATGCAGATGGTATTTTTAATGATGATAAATATGATTACGAAACAATAGGTTTACCTTTCATGAAAAACCTTGGGCAAGCAATATATAACTACGAATTAAAAAGAGAAAGAAAATTTAAACCTAATTTGAAAAAGTTTAAAATAAAATACGACAAGTAATTTTATTTCTTTTTATCAATATATTCATTTGTAAAATGCTCGGTATGCTTTGGTTTTTCAAATTTTTCTTCGTTGTATTTTTTTGAATCTCCTCTTGGTATTGAAAGTGATTCCCACTCAGAATTGCAGAGCATTTTGCCAATAAAAACAATTTGCCCTACATGATAAGGATAATGCGCTAGTTGTCTATTTATTGCTTCTGTAACAGTATGACCTTGGTTACGAATAAATATTTCTTTATCAAAATCATCTTCGGTTAACAAAGTCAATGCATCAAACAAACATTGCCAACCTTTGTTCCACAATACTAATAATTCTTCTCTATTTTTTATATCATTTTCAAATTCACTATCTCTATTCCTCCACTCCTTCTCGCCATCAGTAGTTAAAAAATCAGACCACCTGCTAAGCATATTACCTGCAAGATGTTTTACAATAGTTGCTATGCTATTGCTTTCTTCGTTGTATTGCCAATACAACTGCTCATTGGTAAGTTGGGCAAAAGTTTTTTCGCCAAGGAGTTTGTAGTAGTGAAATTGTGCGATGGCAGATGGGAGGAATGTTTTATGCATTCGGTTACAATTTTAAAGGTAAAATTAAATACAGAGTTAAATTTTATTACAAATTTATTCATCCTTTATTAAAAACTAACTTTATACTTTCCGCAAGATTATTTTTCCTCAATTTTTAAATTAATACCTAATTCAATCTTCTTATAAAAACTGAAATTAAATTCGTCATTTTTCATTAACAATACATATGAATGAGAATATTTTTAATCTCAATCCGTAAATCTTGCAAGTTTTTGTTCTTATTATATAACAATTTTGTCTTTAATTAATAGAACTTTAAATTTATGAATTAAAGTTCATTTTAAAATATTAACTCTTTAC
>JAYTGY010000346.1:0-4289 GCA_043733065.1 Ferruginibacter sp. | reverse complement strand
GCATTAATTTATGCGAAATGAAATTTGCAGGGAAAGAATATGCAATTGACAGAAAGTATGCTGCCAATATTCAAAATAAAATAGCCGCATTTAAACAAGAAACCAACACAAGAAAAGCTGTATTTTTTACTATGGTGACAACATATGGTGTAGCAAATAACAATTACTATCAACAATGGGTAAGTAATAATATTACTTTGGATAAATTATTTTTGCTTTAAAATATAAGTCGCTAAATCGATATAAAAAAAGGTCGATTTAGCGACTTATGATTTGCTTAATTAAATTTGTGGAGTTTCAAACACGAACCATTAGCTGTTGCCTAGCTTGGCAGTTTAATTTTTTTATAAATTTATTTTACCAACATCCTTTATATTCGTTTATCAAAATCTACCAAATGAAACGAATAGGTATGCTCTTCGCATTTATCACATCATTACTTAGTAGCAAAGCGCAAAGCGATAAACAATATCCTATATATACGGGTAAAGATTTAGGGTTAACATTTGTAAAAAACAATACCAACTTTCGTATATGGGCACCTACTGCTACACAAGTAAAATTAAGATTGTATAAAGAAGCACTTGGTGGAGATGCTTTACAAACCATTGCTATGACTAAAGCACAGCAAGGCACATGGACTGCTACTTTTGCAGAAAAACAAATAGGGAAATATTATACATTTAGTGTAGAGCATAATGGCGCATCGCTTGATGAAGTACCAGATCCTTATGCAAAAGCAGTGGGCACAAATGGTAAACGTGCTATGATTGTTGATTTGCAAAAAACAAATCCTACAGGATGGGCTGCTGATAACTCGCCTACATTAAAAAACAAAACAGATGCCATAGTGTATGAGTTGCATGTACGTGATGCAAGCATAGCTGCAAACTCGGGTATTACACACAAAGGAAAATTTATTGGTCTTACTGAAACTGGTACAAAAAATGATGATGGACTTTCTACTGGGCTTGACCATTTGGTGGAACTTGGTATAACACATGTACAATTATTACCTTCGTACGATTACAATTCGGTAGATGAAGCGGAACTTAACAAAGCACAATACAATTGGGGTTACGACCCACAAAATTATAACACACCCGATGGTTCGTATAGTAGCAATGCAGCCGATGGTACAGTGCGTATAAAAGAATTTAAACAATTGATAAATACTTTTCACAGTAAGGGTTTGAGTGTAATAATGGATGTTGTATATAATCATACAGGCACTACTAACGAATCTAATTTTAACCAACTCGTACCAGGATATTATTACAGAAAAACAGCAGAAGGGAAATTTAGTGATGCATCAGGTTGTGGAAATGAAACTGCCAGCGAAAAAGCAATGATGCGAAAATTTATGGTAGAATCGGTTTTGTATTGGGTAAAAGAATATCATATTGATGGATTTCGTTTTGACTTAATGGGTGTGCACGATATAGAAACGATGAATATTATTTCGAAAGCATTGCACAAAATAAAACCAAGTATTGTTTTGTATGGAGAAGGTTGGACTTCGGGAAGCTCTACATTAGCAGAAGAAAAGAGAGCAGTAAAAAAGAATACAATGCAGTTAGATAAAGTAGGTGTGTTTAGCGATGATATAAGAGATGGAATAAAAGGCAGTGTATTTGAAGCAAAAGATAAAGGGTTTGCAAGTGGCAAAATAGGTATGGAAGAAAGTATAAAATTTGGCATTGTTGCTGCTACTCAACATCCGCAAATAGATTACAGCAAAGTTAACTATTCAAAAGGGGCTTATGCAAAGGAGCCATATCAAACGGTTACGTATGTAGAGTGCCACGATAATCATGTATTGTGGGATAGATTATTAAATAGTAATAAAGACAACACAGAAGCAGAGCGTACAGAAATGCACAAGCTTGCATTGTCTATTGTATTGACTTCGCAGGGCATAAGTTTTTTACATGCGGGTACTGAGTTTTTGCGCACAAAAAAAGGAGTAGAAAATTCTTACAAATCGCCTGATGATATTAATGAAATAGATTGGAGTTTGAAAACAAAAAACAAAGCTGTGTTCGATTATGTGCAAGGGCTTGTGCATATGCGTAAGGCGCACCCTGCATTTCGTATGGCTACAACTGCTAGCATACAAGCCAATCTTCGTTTTATAAACAACCAACCTGCGGGTGTTATTGCTTATCAGTTAAACGGTGCTGCAGTAAATGATAGTTGGAAAACGATACAGGTTTGGTTTAATGGAAATAGTGCTGCGCAAAAAATAAAACTAGAAGCTAGTGGATGGAAAACAGCTGTCCTGAATAATCAATTTAAAGAAACGGCGGCGAGTGGTGAGATTAGTTTGGGGGCAAATAGTTGTGTGGTTGTTTATAAGAAATAAAAAATTATCTGAATAAAATAAATGCGATGTTGCCTATTCAAAAGTAACATCGCATTTTCAAAATTTGCACATTTGCCTATTTGCTAATTTTCACATTGCTTTACACATTTATCCCACCGCTCACTTCAATCCTTTGCCCATTTACCCACTTACTTTCGTCGCTGCAAAGAAAAGCTACCACACTACCAATATCATCTGCATTGCCCACACGGCCTAGTGGTGTTGCTTGGCTTAAAAAGCCTTTCATTTGTGGGTTATTGCGAATAGCGGCGCCATTAAAATCTGTTTCTATTGGCCCAGGTGCTACCACATTTGCACGAATACCTCTTGCGCCCATTTCTTTGGCTACATATCTTGTAAACGTTTCTAAACCGCTTTTCATGCTTGCATATACGCTATACCCAGGATGGCAAAAACGAGTAGTGCCAGTGCTAATGTTTACAATACTGCCACCATCATTAAAATATGGCATTAGTTTTTGTGTTAAAAAATAGACACCTTTAAAATGTACATTTAAAAATTCATCAAATACTTTTTCTGTCATTTCTACAAAAGGAACAGTAGCACCCATACCTGCATTGTTTACCAAATAATTTAATTTTCTTTCATTAAAATTATTTTTTAATGTGGCTGCAACAGCTTCTACAAAAACATTTACATTACTAAAAACAGAAAGGTTCAATTGTATAGCTGCTGCATTTACACCCATTGCTTTTATTTCCTCAACCACAGCGTTTGCTTCAGCTTCACTATTATTGTAAGTAATAATTACATCGTTGTCTTTTTTTGCTATGCTAAGCGCCATGTCTTTTCCTAAACCACGGCTACCACCAGTTACGAGGGCTATTTTGTTTGTTGTGCTCATGTTTTTTTTATTTAATTGAAATGCAAAGTTGCAACAATTAAAAGTATAAAAACAAAAAAGGCGAAGCAATATATTTCAATCACTTCGCCTAACCCTCAAAGCAAATTTTTATTTTATTACTGCCTTGCTATTGGTAATCGTTTCGGCAGTTTTTATTAGTTCAATACATTCTTTTCTGTATCCTTCTGTATCTGCGCCTAAAGCAGCATTTGCAATAGCAAGCACTTTTGTATAATTGGTATTTCCTTTGTATTCGCTATTGCGCAACAACATAGCAAAGTTGGCTACAGCCGCTGCAAATCGAAAATTGTCAGATGCTTTTGCAAAAGAAATATCGTCATCTTTTACAGTATATGTTATCAAATCGCTTTTGTCTTTGCTTGGTGCTTTGTATCTAAATTTTATGGTGAGCAATTCATCACTAAATTTTGTATCGCCCATTTCATTTTCATTTGAGGCTTGGTATTTTAACGGATCAGCATCTTCTAATAAATCCGATTCCGTGCTAGCAGGAATTATTTCATACAAAGCAGTAACGGTATGGCCACTGCCCAACTCGCCTGCATCTTTTTTATCGTTGCTAAAATCTTCTTTGTTTAGAATTCTGTTTTCATAGCCTATTAATCTATAGCCAGCAACTTTTGCAGGATTAAATTCTAATTGCAATTTTACATCTTTAGCAATGGTGAAAAGAGTACCACCAAATTCGTTCACCAATACTTTTTTAGCTTCGCTAATATTATCAATGTAAAAGTTATTGCCATTTCCTTTATCGGCCATTTGCTGCATTTTACTGTCTTTATAATTTCCCATGCCATAACCAAGCGCAGTCAAGTAAACACCCTTGTTTCTTTCTTTTTCTATCAAACGCACCATATCATCATCGCTGCTTACGCCTACATTAAAATCGCCATCGGTACAAAGTATTACTCTATTATTGCCATCTTTTACAAAATTTTCTTGCGCTGTTTTGTAAGCCAATTGTATGCCTGCGCCACCTGCTGTTGAGCCGCCACTTTCCAATGCATCAATAGCTTTTTTTATTTTATCTTTTTCTGT
>JAYTGY010000345.1:0-7678 GCA_043733065.1 Ferruginibacter sp. | reverse complement strand
GCTAAACGCAATTGATTTTTTTAGATAAAAATCTGCACTATCAAATTTATTGAGTTGCAAATAACTTAGCCCAATATAAAAATTGTAAGAATGGTCCATCACAAAACCATTTTCATTTTTCTTTTTTACTGTTTGCAAATCTATAATGGCTCCTGTATAATCTTTTTGAAAAATACATTTCATAAAACCCCTATATTCCATCCAGTGATTTTCCTTATCGTATTTTACAGCACTATCCAAAAATGGCATACCAATTTCATACTTTTTTTGTTTAAAAAGCGGCATTGCTTTTTGTTGCCATCCGTAAGCGTAATTTGGAATTATAGACAAGATGCTGTCAAAATAAAGTTGTCGTTTTTGAGAAAATAATCTGCAGCCAAAAGCAGCGTCAAAATAAGTGCTCAGTTTTATACTATCAGCCTCACTAATTTTCTTTGAGTTTTGGGCAAAACCAAAAGACAGATAAGATAGAAGAATTACAACAAATAAAAATTTCATAAAAAGCAATTTGATGCTTTGTAAAGTTATAAAGCAGCTTATTTCTTACCACTAAAAACCGCATTCATCCCTTTTATTACATCATCTGTAACATTAAGCGATTGATCTTTGTAGAGCATATAATCCATGCCTGTACCAGTGGTAAGAATGTATTGGTACTTTTTATCTTTATTGTATTCCAATAAAAAGTCTTTCAACTTTTTTTGAATATCATCCATAAACTTATAACTCCGCTCTGTTAAGTTTTGAGTAAGGCTTTGTTTTTTTGCTTCTATTTGTTGCTGGGCTTGTTGCAACTCGACTTGCATTTTTTCTGCTTCTTGTTGTGTGATAGCACTACCTTTTTTTTGAAATTCGGCTGCTTTATTTTGCAAACCAACCATTGCATTGCGCCATTCTGCTTCTATTGCTTTTTGTTCTTTTTCTAAATCCTGCCTTTTATTTTTTATGAAGGAAATTTTATCGTTTAACGAATCTAATTCTACAAATGCAATGGCGTTTTCGTTTAATGTAGTTGCAAGTATGCTTGTATCTTTAATATTTGTGGTGCTAGCACTCCCCACTTTTTTATTGCTCGAAAATACTTTTACAAATAAAAAAGCTACAGCTGCAACCAACAATATATTTAATGCTAAGGAAAAATTCTTCATTTATGAGATAATTTAATATGGCTGCAATATAGGCAAATCGGCTTTTAGACTGATGCTTTAATGCTATAATTTAGGATAACCTTAACCGAAAATTGCAAATCTTTTACAATAGGTGCATTTAAAATTGTTGTTTGTAAATATAGAGGTGTCAGCTTTTGGGAAGAGGTTTTATACTAGAAAGTCTGTAATAAAAGCTAACACATCTTGCGGTAATTATAAATACAACCATTACAACTAACTATTTTACCACTTCGCCCAAAACCTTGCCCACACTGCCCGATGGCATTTGTATATGAAGCAATGCAGCAATAGTAGGCGCAATATCTGTCATATAAGTTTCTCTATTTGTTTTACCAGGTTTTATGCTCCATCCAAAAAATAATAAAGGAATATGTGCGTCATACGGGTTCCATAAACCATGTGTAGTGCCTTTGTTACTACCATCAAAATAGCCTGGTTTTACTACAAATTGTATATCGCCACTGCGAGATGGTGAATAGCCATTTGTAAGCATTGTTTTCATTGGCTCTGCCAAAGTTGTAGCCGCTAGTTTTTCTATATCGAAAACATTGGTAATAAACGATTTTGTTTTTAATGTATGGATGATGAGTTCTTTAACATCATGTACATTTTTGCCTTGTGCTTTTATCAAATCTAGGTCTACATAAACTTGATAATTTTGCAAATTCATTACTGCTTTTGAAATTCCAAAACTATCTTCTATTATTATATTTAAATCTTTTGCCAACACACTTTCGCTAAACACACCTGCTGGAATATTGTGCTCTTCTAAAAACCCTGGCACATGCGCTGCACCGTGGTCGGCACTTAAAAAAACGAGGTAATTATCTTTACCCATTTTAGTATCCAAATAATTTAAAAAATCGGCTAGGTCTTTATCCAACCGCAAATATGTATCTTCTGCCTCTACAGAGTTTGGCCCAAATGTGTGCCCCATATAATCGGTAGAAGAAATACTTACGGCTAAAAAATCTGTAACACTGCCTGCGCCTAATTTTTCGTTTGCAATAGCTTCTTTTGCAAAATTAAAAGTAAATGTAGCAGCGTATGGTGTAAATTTAAAACTGTTGTATTTGGTAGTTGTTATTGCCGACAATGCATAAGGAAATGTATGCGATTTTGTGCCTGGCAAATCTGCTTCATATGCTTTATCGTCTGCCGTGCTTTGTGTGTAAGTGTTTATAGGAAATAAAGTATTCCAATCTTTGCGCATCATTGTTGCAGCTTCATCTTTTGCATTAAAATTATTTACCCATGTTGGTAATGCATTCATGTAATAATTGCTGGTTATCCATTTGCCAGTTTTATCGTCGTACCAATAAGCGGCATTGGCACTGTGCCCAGCGGGTAAAATTGCGCCTCTGTCTTTAAGGGATATACCAATTACTTTACTTGCAAAATTGTTGCTCAATCTTAGTTCGTCGGTAATGGTTGTAGCCCATAAATTTTGTGGGCTCATTTTGCCAGCAATATCATTGTTGCCCACGCCTTGCACGGTGCTATCTTCGGTGCAATACATAACTTTGCGGATTGTTTTTTCGTACCAATTGTTGCCAACAATACCATTGGTAGCTGGTACTGCGCCTGTGTATATGCATGTGTGGCCAACGGCTGTGTACGATGGCACGTAAGGAATAAAAGTGTTCTCGAAACTAAAGCCGTTTTTTAGTAATCGTGTAAAACCGCCGCTGCTGTATCGGTTGCTATAGCGGTATAAATAATCCCAACGCATTTGGTCTATTACAATGCCTACTACAATTTTTGGTTTGCTGGCTGTGGTATTTGTGGTAGTATTTTTTTGTGCTGATGTGTGTATGGAAAACGAAAAAATAATTAGTAGGGTAAATAAAGATTTGATATTCATTAAATTTATTTTTTGCAAATTTACTAATTAAGTAACGGAATTAACCACATAGGAACATAGGCTCATAGGTTCACATAGGTTTTTTTAGCCACGAAAGCACGAATAAAAACAAATACTTTAATCAGATTGATGTTATACAGTTTCATTAAAAAATACTTACCAAAAAAATGTAGCCGTTGCAGTATTGTTGAACAAAGAACTGAAGATAACCAGCTGCGGGATAGTAGCGAAAATCCTTTTTTTGCCCTGCCTTTGAGGGCAAAAAAAGATTGTAGCGGATAGCCCGGATAAATGTTGATTATTGTATGCAGGTGAAAGCCAAAATAATTATTTTTTTGCCGAAAAGGCGGAAAGGCGTTTTATAAAAAAATAAGGCGGTAAGTTATTTTGCTCCACAAAAAGATAGTGCACAAAACGCCTGAAAAACCCGTAACCCGCAACTCTCCAACCCGCAACCTTCAACCTTAAACCTCTTAAACTTTTCAAACCTCCTAAACCTTTCAAACTTTCAACGATATTATTTACCTTTGCCGCATTAAAAAAAACGACTTATGATTGATGTTTTTGAGAAACTAGTGAAAGATGGTGGTCCCATAGGGCAACATATGGATAGAGCGCATGGATATTTTGCGTTTCCAAAACTAGAAGGCGAGCTTGGGCCACGCATGCAGTTTAGAGGTAAGGAAGTAATAGTGTGGAGTTTGAATAATTATTTGGGCCTAGTAAACCACCCCGATGTACGAAAAATAGATGCAGAAGCGGCGGCAACTTATGGCATGGGAAACCCAATGGGCGCTCGTATGATGAGTGGCAATACGGCTAAGCACGAGGAGCTAGAAAAAGTGATAAGCAATTATGTGAGTAGAGAAGATACGATGTTGTTAAACTTCGGCTACCAAGGTATAATGAGTTGTATAGATGCGCTGGTGAACCGCCGAGATGTGATTGTGTACGATGCCGAAGCACATGCTTGTATTGTAGATGGTGTGCGCTTGCACATGGGAAATAGATATGCTTTTAAACACAACGATATTGAAGATTGCGAAAAACAATTGGTGCGTGCAAAAGCCCTTGCCGAAAAAAATGGTGGTGGTGTATTGCTGATAACAGAAGGTGTGTTTGGCATGGATGGCGAGCAAGGCATTTTGAAAGAAATAGTAGCGCTAAAAAAACAATATGGTTTTAGAATTTTGATAGACGATGCGCATGGGTTTGGCTACATGGGGCCAACTGGTGCTGGTGCCGATGAAGCACAAGGCGTGCAAGAGCATATCGATTTATACTTTAGCACGTTTGTAAAAAGTATGGGCAGCATTGGTGCATTTATTAGTGGACCAAAAGCCGTACTTAAATTTTTGCGCTACAATACCCGCTCACAAATATTTGCAAAAAGCCTACCACTATTGATTGTAGAGGGAATGCTAAAGCGTATGGAAATGGTGGTAACTATGCCCGAGCTGCGCCAAAAATTGTGGGCAAATGTGGAGCGCTTGCAAAATGGATTGAAAGAAAAAGGTTTTGATATAGGCCATACAAACAGCCCCGTTACGCCAATATACATGAAAGGCGATGTGCCCGAAGCTACACAAATGGTAATGGACTTGCGTGAAAATTATCATATTTTTTGTAGCATAGTGGTGTATCCTGTAATACCAAAAGGCGATATTATTTACCGATTAATACCCACAGCATCGCATAGTTTTGAAGAAGTAGATATTACGCTAAAAGCGTTTGAAGAAACAAAGAAAAAATTGGATGCAGGATTGTACAAGGCGGTAGATATTCCGAATATGGCTGAAGTTGGTGCTTTGTAATCTTACATTGTTGTATTGATAAATTGTTTAATTGTTTTTTAACCCTGTGCTTAGGCATGGGGTTTTTGTTTTTTTGCAAACTAAAATTTGCAAACTGCCAACTGCCTTTTTGCAACTTGCCAACTGCTAAATAATTTTTTTTGGAGCATGAGCAACAATACATAGCCTAACATTGGTTTCCGCCTATACGCTGTACCTTCGTACCGTGTAACGCAAAACTACGGCTCGTGCCTCGCCTTGTTTGCTAACACGGAACTCGGTGCCGCTGCTATGCGGGCTATACTCGGCAGAAGAATCTTTTCTAGTCACTATGCTTGCGTAGGGATTGGGCTTTTATTATGCAATAGATTGAAGCGGATGGTACCTGGGGACACGCATTCTTGCCATTTGTGGCAAAAAAAAATATTCTACTCATTTGCATTATATCAAATTGATTTCCCTAACTTGTACATTGTTAACAAACTGCACCAAAACTTTTAACCTAGCTGTGACTGAGGAATGGCAACGCCATAATTTTTCCTCAACAAAAAAATGAAAAATATACAATACAAACCAGTAATACATAGGGGCGAAAAAAGAATAATGGTATTGTTTGAATACGATACTGATATTATAACAAAGCTACGAGAAAAAACAAAAGCCAAATGGAGCAAAACCCTGCGTGCATGGCATATAGAGGACACAATAGAATACAGAATAAAATGTAAAATACCTTTAGAGAATGACAATAAAATTAGCAAAAGAAATATCGTTGCTCCCATAATTGTAATACAAAAAAAAGATGCACAGCTGCAACAAAAAAAGAAAACCGAGCAGGCAAAAAAAACACTGCCAACACTTTTATTAAAACCCATACAAAATAAAGATAAAGAAGACAGCATTGGACTTTTTGTAACTGGTAATAGAATTATAAATGATACCATAAAAAAATTGACTGCTGTAAAATGGAGCGAAAACTTACAGTGCTGGTATATACCTTGCGCCGAGCCAAACTATGATGCCATGTGCCAAGCATTAAAAGCACATGTAATTATAGACGCTACAATTTTAAAAGATTTTTTAGAAAAAAGAAAAACAATAAACACTGTACAACAAAAAGTAGGTTATAAAAAACCTGTAAATTTTGAACAGGTTTTTAGCATAAGCCAGCACAATATGCAATTGCTACAACGCATGGTGGAGCATCTGCAACTAAAGGCTTACAGCGCCTCTACCCTACGCACGTACAAAAATGAAGTGGGCATTTTTTTACAAACACTAAAAAATAAAAAAGCAGATACACTTACCACCGAAGATGTGCGCAGGTACTTACACTATTGTATAGAAAAACTACAGCTAAGCGAAAACACACTGCACAGCAGATTGAATGCCCTTAAATTTTTGTACGAGCAATTGCTTGGGCACGAAAAGTTTTTCTTTGAAATACCAAGGCCAAAAAAACACCTACAACTACCAAAAGTATTGGGCGAACAAGAACTGCGCAGACTATTTAACGCACCCACAAACCTAAAACACAAAGCCATACTTTTTATTGCTTATAGCGCAGGCTTGCGAGTGAGCGAAGTTATAAACATGCGATTGCAAGATATAGACCGAGAGCGACAGCAGTTGTTTATATATTGTAGCAAAGGCAAAAAAGATAGATATGTACGCCTAAGCCCGATGGTGCTAGATGTGCTGGAGCAATATTATAAAATGAGTGAGGTAAAGCCAACAAATTATCTGTTTGAAGGGCAAACAAAAGGCGACCCTTACACCATAAGAAGTGCACAGCAAATATTTACAGATGCAAAAGTAAAAGCAGGTATTATAAAATCGGTAAGCTTTCATAATTTGCGGCACAGTTTTGCTACTCACTTATTAGAAAAAGGGATAGACGTAATATTTATAAAAGAAATTTTAGGGCATTTTGATATAAAGACAACAGAGCGCTATCTGCATGTAAGAAAAGAATTTTTGATAAATATAGAGAGCCCACTAGATGATTTATACAAGGGAAGAAAGCACACATAAAACAATATTTTAATACAGTGATTAAAAATTTGATAATGTGCAAATTGATGGCTGTATAAAGCAATTGTTAGATTTACATAATATTTTTTGCAACAATACAAAATTACAGCCATTAAAAAATTGGTTATTAGTAAATTAAAAATTTGGGGATTTGGTGGGTTTCGTCTAATATTGTGTTATGCGTCACCTTGTTGGACACACCCTAATAATTCAAAACATTTTTTATGACATGGTTTTTAATCAAAGGTCTTTTATTACTTTTTGCTTTCTTCGTAGCGACAGGGACAATTGGTAATATGTTTGGGTGGTTATTCTTTAAACTTTCGTCAAAATTAAACAACGAATGGCTTCTTGTCGCTTCGACAATTTTCTTAATTATTTATAGTGCTATCGCCTTTTCTTTAATGGGTATGTTTTATGCCTCATATACCTATGCTTTGACAACATATATGAAACTTTGGTTTGCAATAGTTATAGT
The DNA here is from genome assembly GCA_043733065.1 of Ferruginibacter sp. GTDB lineage: Bacteria > Bacteroidota > Bacteroidia > Chitinophagales > Chitinophagaceae > Ferruginibacter. The sequence continues at coordinate 340 of JAYTGY010000345.1, read as the reverse complement.
TTCTGTTTTCATAATCTACATTTATATACATACCGTTAGAGAATATATGAAGCTCAAAAACAAGATACAATCCGATGAATTTAATTACAACCCACAATTCAATGAATACCACAAGAGACACCACGTTAACACAAAAATCATTTTATCTAACGGACTTTTTATAATTCTTTCTTTCGTTTTCTTTTTAATATTCAATGAGCTTGCCGACAAGTTTTCTTTTGGGCTTAATTCTTCAATTCTATCATTAATTAAATAACAATTCAATTTATCAAACATGGCGGACAAATTACAATTCTTCAAAGTCATAATCTTTGCAACAGACGACCACAGATTTTCACCA
>JAYTGY010000344.1:0-2540 GCA_043733065.1 Ferruginibacter sp. | reverse complement strand
GAGCAGCAAAGAGTAGCCGTGGCTCGTGCACTTATAAACGACCCCGCTATTGTAATGGCCGATGAACCTACTGGAAATTTGGATAGTGCAAACGGCAGAGAATTACACAAACTTTTTATAGAACTGCGAGATAAATTTCAACAAACATTTTTGATAGTAACGCACAATGAAGAACTAGCGGCAATGAGTGATAGAGTGGTGCATATGAGGGATGGACTCATAGTTCAAGGTTGAAAGTTGAAGGTTCAAGGTTTACAAAGGTTGAAAAGGTTGAAGGTTTAAAAGGTTCAAAAGGTTTTTTAAATTCGGAGTATCTTGCACATAGCACAACTCCTGAACTTGAACTTTGAACTTTGAACAATAGCGGCATTGGCAACAACCATATCACTCCTACGGTGGGAAATTATCAAGTAGAATTTTTAAACAATTTAATGGTAAGACTTATTACAAAATATGGAGGCAATTAAAACAATTATATTTTCACCTTACTCATCCCTCCATCCCATACAATACCTGCCCTGTAATCCAACTTTAGAGCCCTCGTTGGAATTTGTTAATGTTTCCCTTCTCGCAAATGTATTCCAACGGCATCGCTTCAAAATAACAAAAAGTAAGTCAATGGCAGTTTTAGTAAAATTTGAATGCCAATAAGTTCTAAAAAGAAAATCAGGCAACAACACATATTTTGTAGAACCTTAATGAATAGAAATAAATTGGTTTAGATATATTTGCAAATAAGTGAAAATTTATATTGGTCTACTCAAAACAATCTCCACTTATATTAAATCATAAAACTAAAACAGTTGGCTATGCGCTTATATCGGATAATTACTTTTGTTGCGATAACATGTTTTCTAATTATGCAGAATACCATAAATAGCGGCTGTAACAAGCCGCAGGATATTACAACTTTAGATACAATCATCATAACCCCGCCACCACCGCCACCGCCACCGCCTGGCGATACTGTTTCCATTGTAAGAAAACTGGAAGTTTTATCTAGTCTGTATCCAAATTATGCCATCAACCCTTTTCGTACCTATTCATTTACGTACGATAATCTCAAAAGAATAACTTCAATAGGTATTAAGACTTATCCTGCATATACTACAGATACTTTTACTACTAGACTTGCTTATACTGGCAACAACATGAGACCTACTTATATTGTTATGCCTTATATTGATATTTTTTCTCCACCGGCGGTAGATACAACTTGGTTTTATTATGCAGCAGATGGCAAGTTGCTAAAAGATTCTTGTTTTGAAAGGTTTCTGGGAGGTCCTTTAAGAAAACCATCTTACAGGTTCTATTCATATCCAAATAGCAGCACTGCAAAAATTGACTGGTATTGGTGTGCCAATGCTACAGCTTCACCATCTCTGCTTCGGCGAGATACCATAAAACTCAATGCTGGCGGGCAGCTCGATTTTATTAAAGCTGTATATCCTACAGATACTGTTACTGCTGTAGGCCCTTATGCAAAGGCAGAAGGTTTTACTTTTAGCCAGATCATAAACCCACTATCTAAATTAAACATAAGTGGTACCACATATTCATTAATATATACTGATGTAAAAAAAGAATTGCTGGGAAATAGCTACCATCCGCTCGTGTACAATTCTAACAGCTTTGCCATATATCTTGATTTTATTTCTCCATACATACCCAATATCTTTTATATATCGGGCTACAATAGTCTTCACCAAATTATGGGGCAAGGAGGTTTAGCCTTTCCTGTTGAAATTACTCCATGGACTGTTCGCTCAAACTATCCAGCAGAGATAAAAGTTAAGGTAAGCAATTCACTTGCAGGAGACAGTTACATTTACAGGTATAGTTATTGAATATTCGTGTAGTGCTATTGTTAGCAAAAAAAATTTTATCATTTCGCCATCGTTGGCATGTCTTAATGCTTAACATTTCGTCGTTGCATAACAAAGGCGTTGCTTCAAAAGTGCAATTAAAATACCAGCAAGTAAATCAATGGCAGTTTTAGTATATTTGAAATGCTAACAGATGCGAAAAAAATAGTGGAATCTTTAAACTACAATTCCATACATCCTTTTTGTATTATTTATTTCATTTATAATTGGAACCAACACAGTCCATTTTAATGTAACATGGTAATTAGGGTTTACTAACATCGAAATATAAACTTCGTAATACTCCATATATCTTTCTTTAAGTGCAGCATCGGAAAATAACTTTAATAATTGGCCACTTTTATTTTTTACAATAAGCGAGCTTAAATAGGCATTAATATTTTTTCTATAAACTTCAAAATACTTCATACCTATAAAATATTGCTCTAGCTCAAAAGCTTCTTCAAACCAATCATTGTATAAATAAATAATAGCTACACAATAATAACATCTTCCTTTAAAATATATTTTTTCAAATGCATCTTCAATTTCATCAATATTTAAATCATCTAAATATTTTTTTGCATTATATGCATACCAAAGTTTTTTTGGATCGAGAAGTGTTTTATCCACTTCTACAAAATTATTCCATGTGAGTTCCAGATATTTTTCTGG
>JAYTGY010000343.1:0-7996 GCA_043733065.1 Ferruginibacter sp. | reverse complement strand
AATTATCTTTCACAAATCGTAGAAAAATAAAATTAGTATCATTTAACTTATCATCTTGCAAAGCTTTTGCCAATATTGCCTTGTATTGAGATCGAAAATGATTGGCTTCTACTATATTTTTATTCAAAGCAGCAATTGAATAATTTTTCTCTACCAAAATCAATGAATCTTTATAGGGTGTTTTTAAAGCCGCCATTGTTTTTACTTCATCAAAATATATTGGTGCTTTATTATACAAATAAAAAGTAAAAATTAAAATACCAATTAATAAAATAAAAAATTGCATGGGTACTTTTACAAGCCCATTCATCAATAATCCTTTTTGGCTTTCTTTAATATTTTTAGCTGTAAGATACCGCCCCACTTGGCTATGGTCTGTACCAAAATAACTTAACGCCAAAAAGAAACCTCCAATTAATCCACTCCAAATATTGTATTTATCTTTCCAATCAAACCCTTTGCTGGTAAAGCCTGTGGTTATTATATTCATTTTACCAAAAGATGCTGCTTCTTTTATTGCGTCTGTAAAACCCATATTAGCGGGCAACATTTTTACAGCAATATATCCAATCAAAAAAAGTGAAATGAATACAATAATCATTTGCAATTTCTGCGTATGCGCCACTGCACGTGAGCCACCACTAATGGTATAAATAATTAAAATACCACCCATTAAAATGTTGGTGTAATAAATATTCCATCCCATAATAGAGCAAAGAATAATAGATGGCGCATAAATACTAACACCAGTACTTAGCCCACGAGAGAGCAAAAATAAAAATGAAGTAAATGTTCTTGTTTTTACATCAAAACGTTTTTCTAAAAACTCGTATGCTGTAAAAACTTTTAGTTTGCTATACACTGGCACAAAGAAAATAGCAATCACAATCATAGCAAACGGCAAACCAAAATAATATTGCACAAAGCGCATACCATCTGTGTATGCTTGCCCTGGTCCAGTAAGGTATGTGATAGCGCTAGCTTGCGTACCCATTATGCTTAACAGCACCAAGTACCAAGGCATGCTTCGGTTACTTAAAAAATAACCTTCTAAGTTTTTTGAGGTTTTGCTTTTGAATATGCCATAAGTAACTATACAAAACAAAACAGTAATTAATATTAGCCAATCGTAAACGCTCATAATCTATTAATATCAGTTAATTTTTAACCTTCTTCAATAGTCAATCAGTGATTGACTAATTGAAGAAGGTTCTTTGAACTTTGAACTTTTTCAACTTTGAACTTTTTGAACTTTCCTCATTTTCTTTTTGCTATCAAATTTGCAAACAACCTATATGCACCACCCACTCCTGCTGGTAATTCTCTAAAGAAAACTAATCCTGTATAAACATATTTCCCTTTGCCATAATCAGCCACAATAAGACTTCCGTCCTGTTCCATTTCGCCAGGGTCTTTCATGCTCAATATTCTTTTATAAGAAGAATCAATTTTTTCTGCATTATAAATAGAACGTTCTTGTATCCATCCATCAAAATCTTTTTCTGTTATTTTATTAGGATAATTTAATGCAGGATGATTGGGTAATAAAAAATTTACTTTAGCCGTTTCATCCGTAATTCTATTTCTACTAATCGTAAATGGATACGGCGACATATTTGCTTTTACTGGCCCTAGTTGATTGTTGGTATTGTATTGTGTAAGTAAAACGCCTCCATCTTTTACGTACTGCATAAGTGTTGGGTGCACATTACTTAACCATGCATGTATATTGTATGCACGCACGCCAGTAATGATTACGTCAAATTGTTTTAGATTAGATGTGGTAATATCTTTTTCTGTAAGCATAGTTACTTTATAACCCATTTGCTCCAATGCCTGTGGCACTTTATCGCCTGCACCTACAATGTAACCAGCAGTTTTTCCCACAGTTTTCAAATCTATTTTCAACACCTTCACTCTATCTTGATAATTGTAAAAAATATCTGGTATATGATCGTAACTTATTTTCTTTAGCGATGTGTATTGGTGCTCAAACATAGAAGGAGCAGCTAGTTCCCCACCAACACTTGTAGTAGTATTGTTCACAAAATTATTTCCATTAAGTGTAGTGGCAATATTTCCTTTTGCTGCTTTTTGGATGGATAAAGAAGAATCATACACAAGTTTACTTTCATTATTTATAGTTGAATAAAATTTCACCATTTCATTCAATCCCAAATTTGATTGAATGGTATATTGAACCGTTTTCTTTTCATTTTTTTTATCGTTAGAAAATATAAGCAAATTAGGAGATACATTTATAAAAGCTGGCGATACAATTTGTACTGGTTCATACAGCTCACCTTTTACAGGGTCGGTGAATTTGTACATAATGGGAATACTAAAACTATAATCATTTCCATTTATCCTAATACTAAAACTTGCTGACAATGGGTCATTCTGTGGCTTTCCAATATCTTCCAAGTTTGCGTTATAAGTGCCGAAATTCATTGGAGTTTCCAAAAAATATGGTTGAGTAATTGCAGCATCTTTATCTATTTTTATTGTTGCTAAAACTTCTTTACTTTCATTTATTTTCAAGCTATCAAGTACAAAATATTGTGCAGAATATTTAACCGAAGCATTATCAATATTTACATTTGTTCTATTAATTAAAGAAAATTTAAGCTTCACGCTATCTCCAATTACGTTTAATTGATTGGTTGCTATTGCTTCCATAAAAACACCAGCACACGATGCAATAATATTTTGAATCAATGATTTTTTTCTAGCATCAACAAATGAAAATTGTGCAGCGCTACGTTCCAAAGCCTGTAATTTATTTATCGAATTTTTTGGAGCAGAAAAATCATAACTTTTAATTACATCATTTACCAAACTAAAATATTCTTTTGCAGCTGCTGTTTTATAAATAGACGAATCCACTCCATCCATCAAATCATTCACAGGCTTTTCGCCTTTTATCGTGCTAAAATATTCTATATTTTTCCCTCGTTGTGCTGGTACACCAAAACCTTGGCTCTTATGTCTGCTTCTGCTTTCAGCCGCTATTTCTCCATAGCTTTTTCCAAGTATAGGATTATACACACCACAATCTATTTTAAATTGATCTTCTCTTTGTGTATTGTTTCCACCAAAATTAAAAGTGTTCCAAAGTAATCTTTTGGCTTGCCAAATCGTTACATATTTTAATTGCTCAGGAAATTTTGTAGCATCAGCCGCTGCATCAAAAGCCTCACCAGCCAATATTGCAGAAGCAGTGTGGTGTCCATGTCCACCTTCGCCAGTTGTTGGAAAACGAGTAATAATAACATCGGGCTTAAATTTCCTAATAGCCCAAACCACATCTGCCAAAATTTTATCATGCCCCCAAATTTTCATAGCTTCTTCAGGATTTTTACTAAACCCAAAATCGAATGCTCTACTAAAAAATTGTTCCGCACCATCTATTCGTCTTGCGCTTAAAAGTTCTTGTGTGCGTATAAGTCCGAGGTCTATACCTTGTTCATCACCAATCAAATTTTGCCCTCCATCGCCTCTTGTTAAACTTAAATAACCAGTACGAAATTTTCTTTCGTTGGCTAAATAGGCAAGCAACCTTGTATTTTCGTCATCAGGATGAGCAGCAATGTATAACACACTCCCAAAAACTTCTAGCTTTTTTATTTGTTGCAAAATATCAGCAGAAGAATAAATGGCAGGAGATTGTGCATTTACTTTTGCAAAAAAAATGCTTGTTACAATTAGAATAAAAGAAAACTTTTTCATGTATTTTATAGTTAAAATTGTTATTATTATTTAAAGCATGAAATTAAATTGTAAAACGCAAAAACAGTTATTTATTTTACAATTTAATTAAACATAGAAAATATAGCTATTTGTAAGAGTGATAATGAATTATTAGATTCAAAAAAAAAGTACAAAAAACATCTGTGTTCATCTTCATAAAAAGAATTAAATTGTGATATGAAAAATATACTCCAAATTATTAGCACTACTCTTCTTTGTTTATTTACTTTAATAAGCCATGCACAGCTAAACTCTTATAAATACAACAACACAAAAAACATAGAAGTAAAAAATGCAGCAGTAGTAAGCGCACACGCACTAGCAAGCGATGCAGGTTTACAAATGCTAAAACAAGGTGGCAACGCTTTTGATGCTGCTATTGCTACACAACTTGCTCTAGCTGTTGTTTACCCAGGTGCAGGAAATTTAGGTGGTGGCGGTTTTATGATAGCGCATACATCAAATGGCAAAAACATTGCACTCGACTTTAGAGAAATGGCTCCAGCATCTGCTACAAGAGATATGTATTTAGATAAAGCTGGAAATCCCATTACCAATTTAAGCATGGAAGGACATTTGGCAAGTGGCGTACCAGGCACTATTGCAGGCGTATTTGCTATTTACAAATATGCTAAATTACCATTTACAAAACTAATAACACCCGCTATAACCCTTGCCGAAAATGGCTTTTCGCTTACTCATGCACAAGCCGCAGATTTTAATGATAGCAAAGAAGTTTTTCTTAGAAACAATAAAAACAAGATTGCATTTGTAAAAAATACCACTTGGAAAACTGGCGATATAATGATACAAAAAGACCTTGCCAATACATTAAAAAGAATACGAGACAAAGGTGCAGCAGGTTTTTACGAAGGCATTACCGCAAAACTTATTGCAAAAGAAATGAGCAGTGGCAATGGCATTATTACCGAAACCGATTTAAAAAATTACAAAGTAAAAGAAAGAGTTGCCATGCAATTTCCTTACAAAGGTTTTGATATTGTAACCATGCCTTTGCCAAGTAGTGGTGGTATTATTTTGCAGCAATTATTAAAAATGACAGAGCAAAAAAATTTAGTTTCCATGCCATTTCAATCTGTAGAGGCTGTACAATTAATTACCGAAGCAGAGCGTAGAGCATTTGCAGACAGAGCCGAATTTTTAGGCGACCCCGATTTTATAAAAGTACCAGTAAAAACTTTGGTAAGCAATGAATATTTGCAACAACGCATGGCAGACTATAACCCCGCAAAAGCAGGCAGCAGCAACACTACAGGCTCAGGCATCATACACGAAAGCGAAGAAACAACACACCTAAGTATCATAGACAATGAAGGCAATGCAGTATCGATAACCACTACACTCAACGATCATTTTGGCAGTAAAACAATCATAACTGGCGCAGGTTTTATTATGAACAATGAGATGGATGATTTTAGTGTAAAACCCGGCGTGCCAAATATGTACGGTGCAATAGGAAACGAAAAAAATGCCATTGCTCCAGGCAAGCGAATGCTCAGTAGCATGACGCCAACGATTGTATTAAAAAATAACAAACCCTACATTGTTGTAGGCACGCCGGGCGGCACAACTATTCCTACAAGTGTTTTTCAAAGCATAGTAAATATTATTGATTACAATATGAGCCCTGTCGATGCAGTAAACAAACCAAAGTTTCACCACCAATGGTTGCCCGATGTAATTTTTATTGAAAAAGATTTTGATACGAACACAAAAGAAAAATTAATTACCATGGGTTATACCATAAAAGAGCGTGGCAATATTGGCAGAACAGAATTAATTCAATTAAAAAATAAAAAAATTACTGCCATAGCAGATAAACGTGGCGATGATGATGCAAGAGGATATTAATTTTTTTTGGGGCTGTCGTCTGCATACAATAATCAACAGTGGTTCGGGCTATACGCTACAACCTGCGCTACGCTTCGGTTTTCACTTCTATCCCGCAGCCCATCAGCATTAAATCTTTATTCAACAATAATGCAGTGTGTATGATATATCTTCATACTTTCACAAAAAAAATAGCATACACAGTATGATTAATTTCTCCAACTCTACCATAGAAAAAGTATCCGTACACAATGTAGGTAATAAAACCAACGAAGAAGATTTAATACTTTCAAATAACCTGCTAGATATTTCTGATAATTTAGTAAAAGCATTACTTTCCAAATTTTTTCTTACTGCATTTACCAATGTAGAATTTAATGCATTCACTTTTAGCAATGGCGATTTTACCATGAACCCAATATACAATTTTGCAAGCAAAATTTTTGATAGCGAAAAAACACTACACAAAAATGCCATAGACATTGCAAAATATTTATACGAAATTTCTGTACACCCACAAATAAAATCGGGCGATTTATTTGTAGTTTATTTTAAAGACATAGAAATAGCAGAAGCCATTACAGATGCTATCGGCATTTTTAAATCGGAAAATAGACAATCGTTTTTAAAAGTAGAAAATAATGAAGCAGATTTTATCATACACTATGATGACGGAATAAATATTGATAAATTAGACAAGGGTTGTTTAATATTAAATGTAAATAAAAACGAAGGTTACAAAGTTTGCATTGTTGACAAAGCAAACAAGGCAACCGAAGCACAATACTGGACAGCCGATTTTTTAAAACTAAAACCATTGAGCGATGCCTATCATTTTACAAAAGATATAATGGGCATTACCAAAGATTTTGTAACCAAACAACTCACACAAGAATTTGTAGTGAGCAAGGCAGACCAAATAGATTTTTTAAACCGCTCTGTTAATTATTTTAAAACAAACGAAACATTTAATAAAAAAGAATTTGAAGCCCAAATTTTTATTGATAAAGATGTAAGAAAATCATTTAATAACTTTGAAGAATCTTACAGAACCACCAACAACATTGAGCTAGAAGACCATTTTGATATATCTATGCAAGCGGTAAAAAAGCAAGCAAAGGTTTTTAAAAGTGTATTAAAATTAGATAGAAATTTCCATATTTACATACATGGCGATAGAGAATTGATAGAGCAGGGTACCGATGCTGATGGCAGAAAATTTTATAAACTTTATTTTGATAAGGAGGCTTAATGAAAACAAAAACCCTAGCATTACTACTAGGGTTTTTATCAAAAAAATAAATTCTAAAACTTATTCACCATCTGCGTACTCATTTTTCCATCCAATACTAATTTTAAAATGTAGCTACCGTTTTGCAATTTGGTCATATCAATTGTAATATTTTGGTTGCCTTTAGTTAGTGATACTTGTTGGGTAATCATTCTTCTGCCTGCAATGTCGTATATTTCTACAGCAGTTTTTTCTGTAGTGGTTGCCATTACTTTTACATTTAGTATTCCATGTACAGGATTTGGGTAAATGGTATAGTAGGCTACAGCAATTTCGCTTCTGTCCACCACTTTAATATCGGCAAAGCCAATACCTTCTTTACCTTTTTGCAATAAACGATAATACGCTACACCCTTGTATGGGTGCATATCTTGTACACCATACGAATTAAATATATCATTTACTCCTTTGCCATTTATCGTACCCATAGCAGTATATGTTTTTCCACCATCAATAGATCTTTCTATTTCAAAAGTTTGATTTGCTATTTCATTTTCTGTAGTCCATTTTAAAATAACTCTATCGGTTTCATTTACCGTAAAGAAAGAAGTTAATGAAGAAGCATGACGAGCAAACAATGTTGCATCATTTCTTGTGTACCATATAGGTGCTGTTACTATTCTTGTACCATCTGTTTCGGTAATATCTAAATAATAATAACGTTGCGATAAATTCATAAGAGTATTATCTGTAAAAGTAAATGTACCGCTTGTGCTACTTGTAAGTTGTGTAGCCGCCACTCCACTACCCGCTTCGCCATACATAACAATCACCGACGATACAGGGCTAGTAGTAATTGTGCCTACAGTTATTGTTGGCGCTCCAGCTTTTGTAATGATGCTACCAATCGGTTCAGTATTTATAGAATAATTAATTCTTGCTCCACAATCTTCCGATGCATAAAAACGCATTCTTCTCATAGCATCAAGCAAATTATTTTCTGATAATGATTGTGCTAAAATTACCAATCTTGTTTTTGCAGTATGCCCAAAAGTAAAATTGTGGTTATCATGATCTATTGTTGGCCCAACATGATAACCTTTAGACAACATGTTTTTAAAATAAGTAAGATAAGACATAGATGTAGCAGGATCAGTATAACTT
>JAYTGY010000342.1:0-1933 GCA_043733065.1 Ferruginibacter sp. | reverse complement strand
AAGAAAAGTGAAAAGACGTAACTTACAAAATCAACAATAGCTTTTGCAAATAAAATTCATAAAAAATGCTTTTTTAAAAGACAACATTTATTTGCTGTTTGCATCGCTATTGCTATTATTTATCTCCATATTTACCCAGAGAACAATTACCCAAGAGTTTTTTTCTCAAACTTATACAAAAAAAATACAAACATATATAAGTAATGCAGAAAGAAATTTTGCAAATGTTATTGCAGAAGAATCTTTGGTTTATAACCTTACCAATAATTTGGCTGATAATGCGCAGGTGAATAAAATTACTAAACAACAACAATATTTTTATTTTTACAGATATACAGAAAATCAACTAAAATTAAGTTTTTGGAATACCCAATCCATATTGCCAGATTCTACAATTTTGCTTTCAACCGACTCTTCAGGATTTACAGCTCTTGCAAACGGATACTATTTTTTTCAAAAAAAGCGAATAGACAATATTGAAGTTATTAGTCTATTGCCAGTAAAATGGAATTATGCTGTTACAAATGATTACTTAAAAAATGAATTTGTTAATGATCTATCAATGGGAAATAAATTTGATATTGCTTTTGAAAAAACAGCAACTTCTATTTTTTCTAAAAATAACAAATTATTATTTTCCTTAAAATCGTTAAACAATGAAAATGATACTACAGAAAACCAACTTACCATCTGGTTGAGAATACTGTCCTTTCTACCATTGTTTTTATTTATTCATTTTACAGCGGCCCATATTTTTCAAAGAAAAGGAATTTTTACTTCAACTATATTTATTGCTGGGGTGCTAATTGTAGTAAGATTACTTAGTTATTTGTTTTATATACAATTAAATTTTAGGCAATTCGAGTTGTTTGATCCCGCTGTGTATGGCTCCAATATTGTGCTTCGCTCTTTGGGCGATTTACTTATAAATGCTTTATTATTTTTGTGGGTTATAAATTTTATTAAAAATAATTTAAAAGATAACCAGCCTAATTTATATGTAAAGAGCGTATTTAAAAAATGGCTTTTACTAGCATTATCTGTATTTATTATTTTAATAGCTACTTATATTTCTGGTAACATTATCAGATCTATGGTGGCCGACTCTCAAATATCTTTTGATGTTATGAATTTCTTTTCACTAAATTCATACAGTGTTGTTGGTTTTTTGGTACTATGTTGTATTACCATTGGGTATTATTTTTTCTGCATTATTGTTTTCTTTTTAGTTAGAAATTTATTTGAGGGTGCTATACTTCCCTTTTTTTTATTATTAACAATTTGTGGGTTATTGTTGCTTAGTTTTATGAACCTTACCAATAGTTTTGAATTATATGGGTTACTGTGGTTGTTATTGTTTTTTGTATTGGTAAAAAATGATTTAGCCAATGTTACTACTTTAGGTTTTATTGTTTCTCGAATAGTTTTTTGGCTTTTCTTTTTTTCTGTTACCATAGCTGCTGTAATTATATCAGAAAACAGTACAAAAGAATTTAGAAACCGCCGCCACTATGCAGAAGTGCTAGCGGCAAAAACAAATCCTATAAGCAATGTATTGCTCAATACGATTCTTACAGAGTTTAGGCCAGATGTTATTGCCAACAAGTTTCCTTTATTTAAAAACCCCAATACAGCTTTACTTTTAAGAGATAGCTTGATAAATAATAATTTTAATAGCTATACCGATAATTTTGAAACCAAAGTTTTGGTATATGATAGTGCAGAAAATCCATTGTACAATCAAGATCCTGTTTCATACAATTCTATAAATAGCATACTTAATACACAAGCAAAGCCCACATCTGTAGCTGGTATGTATTATTACGATACCGATTTTGATAAATTTAATTACATAGCTCGAAGAATGATAAAGGATACTACCAATAGGTTGTTAGGCTATGTTTTTATTGTAGTAAGTCCCAAAAATTTTCTG
>JAYTGY010000341.1:0-2466 GCA_043733065.1 Ferruginibacter sp. | reverse complement strand
TTGCATACTTATCATTGTATTGTGGAGTTACATTTACGCCAGCAACTTTTCCTGCAAGTGCTTTTTCAGATATAGTTGTAGTGCTATAGCCTTCGCTTGATCTTCTACTTTTTGTTCCCATACTAGTTACCACTACTTCATCTAAATTACTATTTTTATTATCCAATCTTAGTATTTGAGATGCATTTGAATTTAGCAACGCATCTTTTCTATCGTATCCAACAGCAGCAATAGATACACTTGCTACACTATCTGTAGCTTTAAAATTAAATCTGCCTTTATTATCTGTTTGTGTAGCAATATTTGTGTTCTTCAATTTTATGGTTGCATTTTGCATAGGACCACCAGCAGGGTTTTGTACAACGCCGCTATAATTATAATAACTCAACCCATTGTTTTGTGCCCTATTATTTAAATTTAAATCTTTAAATACTTCTTTACTTTTTTTATCATCCGCATTTTTTTGTTCACTTTTTGCCCAATCAGCTTGCTCAGCCGCTTCTTCAACTTTAGCTGTTGCTGGTGCAGCAGGAGCTTGTTGTATATATGTACCTGGCGTAACTGAAAATTCATTTGTAGCTAATGAACTTGTTGTAGAATCAAGATTTGAATGCACATCTGCAAATGTTATTGTATTTGGTTTTACTGTAGTAATAGTACCAGAAGCTGTAGGCACTTGCGGCGCATTATTTGTAACATCCGTATTACTTTTTTCAGAAGCCGCAGTATCTATTTTTATTTCTTGTTTTATTTCATTTTTTGCAAGTGGTGTTGTTATATCGTCTTTTTTATTTACGGTATAAAACAAAAAACCTAGCCCCAATACAATTGCAATAGATGCAGCGGCACGCATCCAAATTTTATTGGATGATAAAGCAAAAACTTTCGTTTCGTTTTTTTCTTTGGTAGCCAATTTTCCTTTTAAAGATTCCAAATCTGCCACGGCTGTGTTGGCATGCACATAACCTTCCAATGCATCAGCCAAAAACGGGTCTTCCAATGCGGCTTTTTCGAGCGCATGCATATCGTGAGCGGGCATTGTGCCTGCATGATAACTTGCAAAGTCTGCTGCGGTATATATTTTTTCGTAGTTCATTTATTCTGCTTTTTGCAAAGCGGTTTTATCCATACATATTTTTAAATTTCGCCTACCATTCTGTATAAAGCTTCTTACTTTATTTATATCCAACGCTGTAGTATCAGCTATTTCTTTATAACATTTTTCTTGCAAGTAAAAGAGTTGTATAGCCACTTTTTGTTCTGTCGGCAGTTGTTCTATACAATGCTCCATCACTATTAAGTTCGTTTCTTTTTGCATTACATCATCTAGATGCATGTTTTCTTGCAAATGCATAAGGTCTGCATCAACATTAACAGGTTGGCTTTTCTTGCTTCGCAATTTCATTAAACAATGGTTTTTAGCCAATTGATATAACCAACCTTTAAAATTATCTATGTCGTACTTTTTTACTTTAGTTACTAGCTCTTCAAATATATGTATCACTGCATCTTGCGCTTCGTCGGGCTCTTTAAAATATTTTAAGCATACTCCATATAGCAAATCCATATAGCGGCTATACAAATCGCCAAGGGTATTCATATTGCCAGTATCCTTGTACTGTTGCACAAGTTCGCTATCGCTAAAAGAGGATGATATTTTTTTGATGAACGCCAATGGTATAAAGTTATAAAATTAATTTTTTATAACGGGTTATGTATTTCACAAAGTTTTAGCATCTACCCTAAAAGAATGTTTACCAAACATCATTTTCTCACTCAAAAAACATTTATTATGAAAAAAATTATTCTCCTAATGCTTCCAATACTATTTTTAGGAATAGTAGCATTTCAACAAAAAAAAGATAGAATTATTACAGGTAAAATTACAGACGAACAAGGAAACCCAGTTTCGTTTGCATCTGTAAAAATAAAAGGAATAAGAGCTGGTGCAGCCGCAGATGCCAATGGTCAGTATAAATTATCCGCTCCTGAAAGTGCAACTACAATTGTTTTTGCGGCTGTGGGTTTTGTTCAGCAAGAAGTAAAAATTAATAACAGAACTATTATAGATGTTGTTTTGAAAAAACATTCTCTAGAATTAAATGAGGTAGTTGTAGTTGCTGCATATGGTTCAAAAAGAAGATCTATGTCTTATAGTACTGTTTCATCGGCATTGACTGGTAGAGTAAGTGGGGTACAAATTGGCACGTCCTCAAATTCTACACCTACCTATTTTTATAATAATGATAATGATGAAGAATCTAACACCGAAGCTTATTCCAACATTGTAGAAAATGGTTTTAAAAATGTAACTGATAATCCTGTTTCTACTTTTTCCATAGATGTAGATGCTGCTTCTTATAGCAATGTGCGTAGGTTTTTAAATCAAGGACAACTTCCACCCGCAGGAGCAGTGCGTACAGAAGAAATGATAAACTATTTTAAATACCAATATCCTCAACCAAC
>JAYTGY010000340.1:0-4370 GCA_043733065.1 Ferruginibacter sp. | reverse complement strand
CTTCGTGGAGAGGGAGAACTAGAAGATAAAGTATTAGATTCCTCACCCTTACCCTCTCCACTTCGTGGAGAGGGAGGACTAGAAGATTAGGTATTAGATTCCTCACCCTTACCCTCTCCACTTCGTGGAGAGGGATGACTAGAAGATTAGGTAATAGATAAAGTATTTAGTTGAAAAAATATTAGTCAATCTAATGCATAATAAAAGATGAAAAATGGTATGCAGATGAAGTGAGTGACACAACGATGATGACCATAGCTGTGTTTTAGTTTGGACAAAAATGAAATTTTTGTTTACAAAAACAATTTAACAATGTAACTATGAAACAATTTAAACCCTTTCGGTAGCCACATCGCTTTGTATATAAAGACTAGCTTCGTCTTCTTTGCGGGCAACACGCTTGCGATAGTTTTTAGAAATGCTTTGCCATTTTAATTTGATTACGCCAAATATGCCTTCTTTAATTATGCCTTTGTTCATTTTGCTGGCACCTAGTTTTCTATCCTTAAATGTGATAGGTACTTCTACAATTTTAAACCCTAATTTCCAAGCGGCAAATTTCATTTCTATTTGGAATGCGTAGCCTACAAAGCTTATAGAATCGAGGCTTATGGTATTTAACACATTTGCTTTGTAACATACAAAGCCAGCTGTAGGATCCATTACCGGCATAAAGGTTATAATGCGTGTATATAACGATGCGCCTTTAGATAATGCTATACGATTTGCTGGCCAATTTTCTACTGCTCCTCCTTTTACATAGCGAGAACCTATGGCAACATCTGCACCATTTACACAGGCCTCATGCAAGCGAATTAAATCTGAAGGCTCGTGAGAAAAATCTGCATCCATTTCGCATATGTATTGATAATTATTTTTTAGTGCCCATTTAAATCCATGGATATAAGCCGTGCCTAATCCGAGTTTTCCTGTACGTTCTTCTAAAAATAATTTGTTGGTATATTTTGAAAATAAAGATTTTACAATAGCCGCAGTTCCATCTGGCGAACCATCATCTATTACAAGAACATGAAATAATGAAGGTAAATTCATTACTGCAGCAATGATGGCTTCTATATTTTCTTTCTCATTATAAGTTGGTATGATAACAATTTTCTCCAAATGATAAAAGGCTGATTTATTTCAAAATTAATTTATTAAATTTTATACAAACGTTATTTTTTTTAACAACTTATTTTTTTAATAAAGTTCGGTTAAATAATTCGGTCACTTTCTTTTTGGTGTGCATTGGAAAATCGCCTTTCATCATCCAATCATAGTATTGCGGTTCTTTTTTAAATACTTGATCCACAGTCATTCCTTTAAATTTTCCAAAATTGAAAACCTCTTCTCCTTTATCGTTAAAACTAAAACGGCGGGCATAATCCACAATTTTTTCTTCTCCAATACAGCCTAAAATAGAATCAACAGTCGTGCCGAGTTTTTCATATTTCTTGAGCTGTGCTTCTAAAACTTCAATTGTTGCATTAATATCGGCTTCTGCGCTATGAGCATCAACCAAAGGTTTTTCGCAAAAGAACTCATACGCTGCACTTAAAGTACGAGGCTGCATGGTGTAAAATATATGCTGCACATCTATCATTCGGCGGGTGCTTAAGTCCAGATCTACATCTGCTCTCAAAAATTCTTCCATCAATAAAGGAATATCAAAACGGTTGCTATTATATCCTCCCAAATCGCAATTTTCTAAAAACTGCTTTATTTCATTGGACATTTGTTTAAACGTGGGGGCATCTTTTACCATATCATCTGTAATGCCATGTATTTCGCTAGTAGCTGCGGGTATTGGCATTTGCGGATTTACGAGCCTGCGCTTGGCTATTCTTGTTCCATCAGGGCTTATTTTTACTACAGCTAGTTCTACAATTCTATCTGTGGTAAGGTTTACACCTGTGGTTTCTAGATCTATAAAAGCAATTGGGCGGGTTAGCTGCAACATAAAATTTGAGTATTTAGGTTAGTTTAATTTTTCTGCAATATACACAATAGCTAAAACTTAAATGGAAGGTAATATTTTAGCATTTTTTGCGGTTAGGCTGTAGAATAAATTATATTTGCTTATCAAAATAAAATAAAATGAAAAAATTACTAATTGCAGTCCTTTTATTATTTAGCCTTGCAACTATTGTAAGTAGCTGTGGTAGCAGCAAAAAAACTGGTTGCCCAGGTGCAGAAGGTATAATTCATTAATAAAATAGTAAAGATGAATTGGAAAGAATTTAGTGATGATGCAGGGCTAGAAGCCATAAAAAAATTATCCATCGAAAAACCTCAAGTTATTTTTAAGCACAGCACCCGCTGTTCTATAAGTACAATGGCAAAAAGCAGATTGGAAAGAACTGTTGCGCCAGATAGTATCGATTTTAATTATTTAGATTTAATAGCCCACAGAGATATTTCTAACAAAATAGCCAACGATTTTGATGTAGAACATGCATCGCCACAAATACTTATTATAAAAAATGGCGAATGTGTTTATGATGAAAGCCACAATGCTATAAGTATGGATGAAGTTATTGAAGGTTTAAAAGGTTCAAGGTTTGAATAGGTTTAAAGTTTTTTTAGATCAACCCTTATTAGAATTAATAACCTCTCCAAAATTTATTGGTAACATCCCGTAACAATTAAAAACTCCAAAGTTTAAGAAACCTTCAACTTTTTAAACCTTTTTAAACCTTTCAAACCTTTTAAACCTCTAAAACCTCCACCTCACAAAAGCCTCCATAGCTGCATATTCTGCCAAGCCAAGTTTATTGTACAATTCAGCTGTTGCTCTATTCCTATCTTCCGCTCTTTTCCAAAATTCTCTGCTATCTGCTCCTTGAAAAACAACTCCATCTTTTTGGCTCTGGTGCTTAAAAATACCACTACGTTTTTTTAGTACTTGGTCCGGGCTCATTGGTACCGACATTTCTATTACATCAATATCCCACTCTGCCCATGCACCTTTATACAACCATACCCAGCAATCTTTCATGTAATCTTTGTGTTGCAATCTTTTTACTGCTTCAAATACGCCATCGAGGCAAACCCTGTGAGTACCATGCGGGTCAGCCAAATCGCCAGCAGCATAAATTTGATGTGGCTTTATTTCATCAATAAGTTTGGTAATAATTTCAAAATCTATTTCTCCAATCGGATTTTTTTCTACCAATCCAGTTTCATAAAAAGGAAGATTTAAAAAATGTGCTCTTTGTTGTGGCACGCCCACAAAGCGACAAGTATTTTTAGCTTCACCTTTTCTAATAAGACCTTTTACTTGGCGCAATACTTCTATATCCTTCTCTCCACTTTTTTTGATTTGCAAAAAAGCCAGAGCATCATCATACATTTTTTCTGTTTCAATAGTTTTTACGCCAAATTGTTTGTTGTAATCTTTTATAAATTCTATAAATCGAAAAGCCTCATCATCAGCCACAGCAATATTTCCACTTGTTTGATACGCAACATGTACTTCGTGCCCTTGGTCCACCAAACGCTGAAAAGTACCACCCATCGAAATTATATCATCATCAGGGTGAGGGCTAAAAATAATTATCCTTTTCTTTTCGGGTGTTGCACGCTCGGGTCTGTGCGTATCATCTGCATTGGGTTTACCGCCAGGCCAACCAGTAATGGTATGTTGCAATTGGTTAAACACTTCTATATTTATATCGTAAGCTTGGCCATGTAGTGCAAGCAAATCGCTCAAGCCATTTTGATTGTAATCGTTGTTTGTTAATTTTAGTATTGGCTTTTCCAATAAAAAACTTAAATGTGTTACGGCTTTTTTTATCATCCCCTTGTTCCAAAACACATCATCAGTAAGCCATGGTGTTTTTATACGAGTAAGTTCGGCAGAGCTACTTTCATCTAAAATAAATTTTACGTTATGATGCCCTTGTAAATAAGATGCTGGTACAAACTCTGTTACAGGACCTTCTACTGCTTCTTTTATAATATTTGCTTTTCTTTCGCCCCAAGCAAGTAGCACAATTCTTTTTGCTTTTAAAATGCTGCCAACACCCATCGTTATCGCCTTACGAGGCACATTGGCTATACCACCAAATTCGTATGCTGCATCAAAACGTGTAAGATGATCGAGCGTTATTAATCTCGTAACAGAACTTACATGACTCCCAGGTTCATTAAAACCAATATGTCCATTTCGCCCAATTCCTAATATTTGAAAATCTATTCCGCCAAAAGAATCTATCATTTTTTCATAATGCTCACAATGTTGTTTTACTAATTCTTGTTGGGTATTACCTTGCGGTATAAAACAATTTTCTTTTTTTATATTTATATGGTTGAAAAAATTTTCTTCCATAAACCTTGTATAACTCTGCAACGAATCTGGCTGCAAGCCA
>JAYTGY010000339.1:0-2017 GCA_043733065.1 Ferruginibacter sp. | reverse complement strand
GCCATTGATTGCAATTCGGCTGCACCCGCATAAAAATTACCAGGCCCAATATATCTGTTAGAAGGATCTGATCCTAAAGCACCATCGCCAGCTGCTTGTATATTTACAGTTCCTGTTACAGCATGATTATGTGCTGGCATATTAGTAGTGAGCAGTGTTACTGTTGGTGTACCCGCCATTTCACCTAATTGTACATTGGCTAAACCTGGCCCTGTTCCTGTACCAAGCGCTACACGACCTCTAAAATCTGGTAAAGCAAAAGTAGTTTGCCCATTGCCACCATAAGTAGTACCTAAAAGTGCAAACAATGCTGTATTTTGAGCAATAGGTAATATTTGAGCATTACAATAAGCCCAAGTTCTAGGAGCAAAAGTTCCTGCAAACATCCGAATTTCTGCGATTGTACCTTCCATGACTGATAGTTTTTGGTTAAGAAAAGAATGAAGTAACAAATATATAAAAAAGAAAAGTATATAAAAAAAAATTAATTTGTAGTTTTTATTAAATATATTGCATCAGAGATTTTTATTTTTAACCAAAACCACTATACTCATGCAAACGAGAAGATCATTTGTTAAACATAGCAGTATAGCCGCTACAGGCTTATTGGCTTTAAATCCTTTGCATAGTATTGCAAGCATCTTTAATGATACAAATACTTTAGCAGCAAATAAAAATAGCATAACAATTTTGCACACAGGCAATATTTTGCAACAGTTGCAGCCAATATGCAATACAGGTTTGCACAACGGACTTGGTGGTTTTGAGCATATGGCAACCATTATAAAATCTCAAAAAAATAAATATAGAAATGTTTTATTGTTAGATGCTGGCAATGCCACAAGCAATAAAACTGATGCGGCGGAAACTTTGCAACTTATGCAAAGTTTAGGGTACGATGCAGTAAAGGTTGCAGCTAACGAAATTAATTTTAATGCACAGCAATTAAATAATATTGGTAAAAAATTACCTCTGGTTTCAAGTAATTATAGTTTCGATGATAAATTAAATATACCTACTTTACCTTTTTCTATTGTGCAGAAAGGAGTGTATAAAATAGCTGTAATTACTGCTGGGCAAAGAGTACGCAATAAAATTATTAGTTTTAAAAATCCAATTGCCGAAGCAAATAAGCTAGCTGCAACTTTGAAAAACGATTATAGTTGCAACCTTGTGGTATGTATTTCTACCTTGGGTTACAACACAAAAAATACCAATAACGATATTGCCTTAGCTAATTCATCTACCTATATTGATGTTATAATTGGCGCAGATAATTTAATGATAACACCTGCTATTTTAAAAAATAAAAATAAAGAAGAAGTTGTGCTAAATTATAGTGCACCAAAAGGATTGGTACTTGGAAAACTACAAATTGAATTTGATGAGGAAGGGAATAAAAAAATGGTTCACTTCGATAATTTGATGGTGGGTACTGCAAACCAACGTTGGAAAAGAGAAACTGCATAATGCATGCCTAAACCAATTTATGTATTAGGCACTGGCCTTAGCCACGATGGCTCTAGCTGCATTTTAAAAGATGGCAAACTACTTGTTGCCATAGAAAAAGAAAGACTTACTCGTATAAAACACGATGGTGGTAGCGATGCTGCTACTGTGCAATATTGTTTAGATGTTGCTGGCATAAAATTGAATGATATTGATTTGATAGTTCAATGCGCCAATTTTGAAAAAGATGAAATAAAAAAAAGTCGTTTTAAAGGCGAGCGTATTTTTTCTGAAGATGAACAAATTCCTTTTTTTACTATATCACATCATTTAGCTCATGCCTATAGTGCAGTTGGCACTTCTCCATTTAATGAATGCGCTGTAATGGTGATAGACGGCTGCGGAAGTTTTTACCCTCAATGCGATGATTTGGCAAAGGCCTACATTCCCACACATGTAAATAGTTTGCCTGGCTTGTATGGAGAGAAAGACAGCTATTATTATTTTGATGGAAAACAATTGCAATCGCTCTACAAAGATTTTTCTATTATTAATTTTTTGCAAAAAC
>JAYTGY010000338.1:0-6377 GCA_043733065.1 Ferruginibacter sp. | reverse complement strand
GCCATCTGTAACGAATAATATTATTATAAATGTTCAGCCAGCTACTCCTTCGGCAAATATATCTGCTACAGCTATTACCTGCTTTGGCAGTAACAGCACTATTACAGCTACGGGAACAGGTGGTGTGTTGCCTTATCAATATAGTTTAAACAGTGGTGCTTTTCAAGCTGCAAATATTTTTTCTGCTTCCATAGGCACGTATAGTGTTGTTATAAAAGATGCTAATGGCTGTGCTGGCACTAGTAATAGTTTAAGTATTATAGAGCCTAGTCAAATTGTGGCATCTATTACAGCAAATGCAATAGCATGCAGTGGAGGAAGTACGAGCATTAGCGTAAATGCCACAGGTGGAACTGGTGCATATGAATACAGTTTAAATAATGGAACAACATACCAAACGAGTAATACTTTTTCTGTACTTGCAGGTATTTACTCTGCCAAAGTAAGATTAGTAGTGAACCCAACTTGTAGTGTTACTACTCCAAATATAACTATACTACAACCCGATAGTTTAAAAGCATCTTCCTCTGCATTAGCAATAAACACATGTGGAGGAACTACAGAGGTAAAGGTACTTGGCACAGGTGGTAGGCTCCCATACACAGGTGTAGGTAGTTTTACTAGAGGGCCAGGTACTTGGCGTTTTGTAGTAACAGATGCTAACGGTTGCACTGCCAATACAGAAGTTACTATTTTACCACCTGGCTGTGTGGATATAAAAGTGTTTCCTAACCCTGCACAAAATTTAATTACCATAAACCATTCAAAAGCAGAACAACAATGTACCATGCAAATTTTTAGTATGTATGGTGCTTTGGTGATGAGCAAGGCTGTACCACAAAATAGTTTTATAACAACTATGGATGTGAGCAAACTTGCAAGTGGTGTTTATGTATTGGTGTTTGTAAGTGGCGATGAAAGAAAGGAAGTAAGATTTGTAAAAACGAATGCTAAATAAGTTTATGCAGATGGAATAAATGCGAAGTGATAAATTTTATAAATGATTACCCTCTATATTTTATAAACAAAATAATAATTTTAAAATGAAAAAAATTAATTCAACAATCTTGTTTCTGATAATTACTCTTATCATTACAAATGTATTTGGGCAGGCAAACCCAACTATCAGTGTTATTGGCCTGGGTACTACTGATCCCACAAATGCAGGAGTAGTAGCAGTAGGTGCAACACTAGATCTTCAAATAACGATTGGTAATACAGGTACAGCTAACATTGTGGCTTCAAAATTAAGACCTGTTATTACTATACCAGCTATAGTAACATTTTTGCCTGATGCGCAACAGCCTGCATTACCTACAGGTTGGATAATTGTTTCTGGTTCTAATACCGGATCGCAAATTCGTATTTGTAATGGCAGTGATATTATTCCAGGAAGTGCAAACCGTACAATTATACTTAAAGTACAAGGTGTAACTATTGGGGGGCCATCAACTTTTACTGGCAATTTGTTTTTTGGTGGTGCAACTTGTTCTGTAGCTGGTGCTGCTCCCAGTGGTAATAATGGAGCGGATGATGTTGGTACTTCTTCTATAACTGTTGTTGCTGCTGTAGTTCCATTAACACTCACAGATTTTTCTGCTAATTTAAAAGAATGTCAACCTGTTTTATATTGGACTACAGCCTCTGAAATAAATACTGATCGTTTTGAAATAGAAAAAAGCAATATAAATGCTACAGATTGGAAAGTTGTAGGTAATGTAACGGCTAGTGGTTTTAGTAACTCAAAAATTAATTATAGTTTTATAGATAAAGATTTGAATGCATCTTCAGAAAAAGTATTCTATAGATTAAAAATGGTGGACAAAGATGGTAGATTTACATTTTCAAAAATATTGCCTATATTGTTAAATTGTAAATCCGCTACTATTTTGTTTTACCCTAATCCAGTACATGATGATAAATTGTATATAAGCCTTGCGGGTACAGTTGGATATGTAGAGGCAAATTTAATGGCAATGTCTGGTCAGGTAATATTAAAGAAGAAGATGATTAACGGCACTAATGATCTAAATGTTTCTAACATAGCGGATGGTATTTATATGTTGCGTGTAACTGATGCCAATGGGTTTGATAAAAATATTAAAGTGTCTATTGGACATTAAATAAGAGAAAGTCTAAATTATTAAAAAAGCCACCAAATTTTGGTGGCTTTTTTAATAATGGTTGTTGGTTTAGTATAATGACATTTTATTTCTTTTTTGTAAATACATTTTAAAGAAACCGAGCGGAGTGCAATAAGTATTTTTTGTTATTATAAAAAGGATTTCTCTTTTTTTTCAACTAAGCTTTTTAAAGAAGTGGAAGATTGTTTAAGCATTTCTTTCTTTTTATTTTTTTGCATAATAACCAATCGCTTTACCGATTGTTTATGCTCTTGAAACTGCTTTGTAATCATAGCCATCTGCTCAAAAGTTTCTCTGTAGTTTTTGTAAATTTCGTACAGTTTTTCTTTGTGTTGAAAAATAGATTCATAATAAGGGCAGTATTGATTAGCTAAATTTTCTTCTTGTAGTTTATTTAAATATTCTTCTACCAGTTTATAATGAGACCGTAAAATTCCCTGCATAAGTATTAAATGGTTAAAGTGTTTGTAGGCTTTTTTTATTTTGCTTTATGCTTTATGCATCAATATTTATAATACAATTGCTTATTTTTTATTTACTATTGTTTTAATATCTTAAATACATCAACACTATTGCTATCCTTTTTAAATAGTTTTATCAAATACTGCCCAGCCGACATTTCGGTCATATCATATTTAATTCTAGGTACATTTGACAATTTTATTTCTTTTGTTTCAATCAATTTGCCTGTAAAGTCTAGTATAGAAATAATGTAATTGCCATTAAAAGAACCATTATCTGTTTGAATGTAAAAACTACTGCTGCTTTTTGGAATTGGATTGGGGTATAATGAAAATTCATTTTTCGAATTGCATATACCTGACACCTTTTTAATTTCACTATATTGAAATTTCCCATCTATGTCTATCGATTTTACCTTAACCAATAATATAGAACCTTGATAAGCTTCTGGAATACTAAAATTTTGAAATGTATATCGTTTAATATTACTGGCTTGTATTGTAGATATTTTTTCGAAATTGTTAAAGTCTTTGCTTATTTCTAATTCATACCTGCTTACGTTTAATTCATTTTCAGTATCAAAATAAACTTTAAGTGAGCATTCTTTTTTTTCAGTAAAAATATTTGTAAAAGTTACGGGAAGTGCACTTGTTACAATTGTATATGCAGTGGAGGCAACATTATTTGCGCCATTTTCATCTGATAGAGTAACATTAGTATTGTGATTAGTAACCAAAAAATTTGTGGTAATCGTTGAGTTGCCTAATATTATTCCTTGTAAATCAAAGTAAGCGGTATCATCAAAATTTGGAGGTAGTTCACTAGTTAAATCTCCAATAATTTGAACTTGACCTCCAAACGAAACAGTAGTCCAAGTAAAAAAGCTGCTTGTATTTACAGTGCTTAAATTTAAAGAAGGGCTTACGATAAGTTTTGAGCCTAATCCTATTTTTACTTTACATGTACCAGTTGGTAAACCATTAATTGTATTTTTATTTAGTATAGGCACTTTTAATTTTATGATACCATTTATAGGTAATTGTGTCACCAAAATATTGCCACTAAATAGCGTAGTTATTTTCATTGGGTCTAGAGCAGGATCAGCCGTTACAGATTGAGCAATTGAAAAAAATGGACATGCCGTTAATAATAAAAAGAATAATTTTTTCATAACAAGGTTTTTAGTTTTACTATCTACAATTAGGTAGATAACCAAATTCAACAAACAGCTACAATGTTGTTATGGCTTAAAATAAGATTGGAGAAACAAAAGTAAACATGTTAGTTTTAAAGCATATTACGAAATCGTTACCTAACTATTAATTTTTAAAATTTACATAACAAATGCTCCATAATAATACAATTCTGTAAGCTGCCCAGCTACACCCATCATTGTATCTACAATGGTTTCTGTATTTTTTGTGTAATGCACATTTTTTTGTTGGTTTTTGTTTACCCAATTAGAAAAAGTGGTTGCAAAATTATTATCTAATGTTTTTATTGTTTGTACACCTAGTTTTTCTAAAGCTGCGGCATTACATTGTTGCTCATACTGCCCTTTTATAGGCATTACCAATATTTTCTTTTGCAAATACAAAGCTTCGGCGGGGGTTTCAAAACCTGCACCTGTTATAATGCCATGGCAATTTATAAGGCTTTCGTTAAAGGTATTTTTATCTACAGGTATATAAGTAATATTTTCTAATTGTGTTTTTTGTTTTACTTCTTTCGAAAATACTTCAAATTGAAAATCTTTTAATGGAGATAAATATTTTGCAACTGTATCATCGGCATATGATGATAAATACACTGTAATATGCCCATTGTTTTTTGGTATGGCATTCCAAATTTCATTTTTTATTATTGGAGGTAGAATAAAATCATCATACTGTTCAAAATGTAAGCCTACATATTTACTTGCTCTAGCATAATTTTTTAAAACCATTTCTCCAATAATATCTTTGTGTTTTGGCCTGGGTGTATTACTGCTCATAAAACTTGCTTGGTGGCCAAAGTTTATACTCTGCACTTTTTTGTATGCGCATGCCATGGCAGTTATGCTTTCAAAATCGTTTATTACTAAATCGTATTTTTCTACAGGTAAGTTTTTTATTTCATTAAAAATTCTTTTTGGTTGCAAAGTTTTTAGCGTATCAAAATAACTAAGCCCACCATTGCCACTATAAAATAAACTTACCCCTTTGCTTCGGTATTGCACATTTGCATTCATTTGCAAATTACTATTGCTACCGCTAAGAAATACATCTACGTTACCATATAGCTCTAAGTATGGCAATATTTCCATAGCCCTGCTTATGTGACCATTGCCTGTGGCTTGTACTGCATAGAATATTTTCATGATTGCTATTTTTGATAAAAATAAAAGTTTAGAATTAATGAGATGGCAGGCTCACCCTAACATTCTTTTAATGATTGATTTCTAAATAAAATTTCTCATTTCATCATACACCATCAATGAGTTGATGTAATAATTTATTTCTTCGGAAACAACATTCAATTCTGGCTTTTGACTATGTACAATTTTTGCCGGTTGCTGCTTTTCATTATAGTAATAAACATTCCATTCTTTATTTGTGTACTCTAGTGCCGATAAATTTTCTATCCAGTCACCAGAGTTTAGGTAAGTAACACTACCTTTTTCAGTTTCTATTACTCTTTTTTCAGGATGGTGTATATGGCCGCATATAACATAATCGTATTTTTTTTCTATCGCTATTTCTGCAACTATATTTTCAAAATTGTTGATGAAGGCAATTGCTTTCTTTACACTATTTTTTACTTTTTTAGAAAACGAAATTTTTTCTCCGCCAAATTTTTTTGAAATAAAATTGATGAATCGATTAATAAGTATTAGCAAATCATAACCATGTCCACCCAATTTTGCCAATATTTTTGCGCTTCCTTTTGTGCTATGGTCAAATACATCGCCATGAAAAACCCAAATGGATTTTCCATCTATTTCTAATAAAAATTTATCAGCTAAAATAAAACTGCCCATGCTTAAGCCAGTGTAACGACGCAGCATTTCATCATGATTGCCCGTTATGTAAATTACCCTTGTACCATTGGTAATAAAGTTTAAAATTTCTTTTATTACTGCCATGTGGGCCGCAGGGAAATAGCGTTTACTAAACTGCCATCCATCTATAATATCGCCATTGAGTATTAAAATTTGTGGAGAGATACTTTGTAAGTAAGTGAGTAGTTCTGTGGCATGGCAGCCGTAAGTGCCAAGATGTATATCGGATATAACTACAATATCTATTGCTCTACGTTTCATGATAATTCGTTTTGCAAAGGTTGGTAAGCTATATAATCTAATAGTGAAGTTATGGTTAAATAAATATTAGCAAACATATAAATAATTGTTATCAGCAAATGGTAATTCATAATGTTTCAATAACATTATTTTCATTTTGAAGTAATATTAAACTTTGTAATTGCAGTAAATTATTAATGATGAAAAAAGCGCTTTCTATTCAATCTGTTATTTTAATCTTTGCAACGCTTATAGCTATTGCTCTTACTATTTACGTTGGAGGCATTGGTGCCGTCAGTTCTGCATTTTATTGGAATACCACTCTTGTAAATATTACTTTTATTGGAGATGCTTTTTTTGCATTTTGCGTTGCTTTTTTCTTGTTATTTTTCTTTAATAAAAAAAGCATTGCTTTAAAGCTTTTAATAGTTATACTAGTATCATTAACAATAACACAGGTTATTAAAAATGTTTTTAGTGGGTTACCAACA
>JAYTGY010000337.1:0-2120 GCA_043733065.1 Ferruginibacter sp. | reverse complement strand
CCCACTTCAAGCACATTTTTATTTGTTAAATCTTCTTTATCCCAATTGGTTTCTGCAAATAAGCGCACTTTGCTTATCTCGCTTTCCTTATCGTCTATTTGTGTTTTTACAAACTTGTTCCACTGAAACCCAAAGTTATCTGTGTAATTATTTTCTGTTTCCAAAACTCGATACGCACCATTTATAAAAGGAAAAACCATTTCACCAGCAATTGTATTTAAGCCCTGCTTTTCCATCTCCAATTCTTGGTCTGTCGCAAATGGGTTTCTCAATTTAATGCTCATATCTTTTTCTCTTTTTATAAGGTTTTTTACTAAAAAATTTTGTTTAAATGGGCTAGGCTGCTTTGTAAAATATTAATTATTAAAAACCTGCGAGTTAATTTTTTTTATTAGTTTTATTTTTCCAAGTTCATTTACGTGGTCATAATCAAGAAAATCTGTGTCTAAAAAACTAGTATCATTATTATAGTCATAATAAACCAAGTTGTTTTTCTTAAAGAGAGAATCGAGCTTATTTTTGGCAAAGGTAACATTTTCTACCAATGCGTTTTCTACAAAACAAGCAGATTTTGGAGGGTTGAAAAATATTAGTTTTTTATTATTAATTTCTGCGTCTTTAATTATTCTGTTTAAAAAATCTAAATTCTCATTTATTAATGTTTTTTTAAATCTAATTTGAGAGTGTTCGAGGGCTCTTTTTTTACAATCTACATCATTTAACTTAAAAACTGGAGGGGTAAAATTTTTGAGGCTATTTGTATCTTGTTTAAAAAATAAAAATTTTATATCTCTATTAGATCTAAAAAAACTTGACTTTGCCATCAAAAGGTTTTCTATACCGTTTAGATATAAAGTATCTGTATATTTAAAAAGTTGCCTGTCTTCGTAAGCAAGGCCAGATAAAGATAAGTTTTGCCCCAGCATTTCATAATCGATACCTATATAAATATATTTCACATTTTTTAGTATTGGCATCCATTTTTTTAATATGGTATATGTTTTAAACAAATCTTGCCCAGGCGTGGCAATATTTAATATATTGCAATTTTCCTTATTTGTATATTCTTTTAGCGCTTCTGTGTGTGAGTTGCCAATATAAACATCTGTATATAAGTTTTTATTTTTATCTACGTTTTTAAAAATAAAATCATATGTGTTTTGATAGTTTTGATATTTTCTTTCTAAAAAAAATATAATTGCTCCGTTTAAAATAAAAAATATCAAAAAGCTTTTTACAAGTTTAGTCATTAGAATTGAAAATAAATAAATGATTGTTTTTCAAAAATACCAAATACGTAAATTAATATAAATAAAATACTAAAGTAAGAAAATGCGCCTATAGGTTTATTTAATATGGATGGATTTAAAATCTTTTTTTCATACAAATATTCAAACCCAAACAACCCTATTATAAACAGCACAGAAGAAACATAATAAAAATAAGAAAAAATGGGAATGCTTACCAAATGATTAAAATCCAATTTATATAAATTCTTAAAAACATAAACAGCATCTGATAAATTATTTGCCCTAAAAAACACCCAAGCTATTGCAACAATAAAAAAAGTAAGCGCCCACGAAAAAAATGAAAAAATTGGGTTTAGAAATGTAAAGCTACTCCTTGCGGCGTTTACAAAATTTTTAATTGCAATACCAATAATATTAAAAAAGCCGTGTATGAAACCCCATATTACAAAAGTCCAATTTGCTCCATGCCATAAACCACTTACCAAAAAAACAATAAAAATATTTGTATAAGATTTTAGCTTTCCATTTTTATTGCCTCCAAGTGGTATGTACAAATAATCTCTAAACCAAGTAGAAAGTGATATATGCCATCGGCTCCAAAATTCTTTTATTGAAGTGGCCAAATATGGGGCATTAAAATTTTTCATTAATTCTATCCCCATAACCCTAGAGCAACCTCGGGCAATATCTGAATAGCCAGAAAAATCGCAATATATTTGAAAAGTAAAAAATATGATGCCTAATATTAAAGGTCCGCCTTTATAATAATGTACATTGTTAAACACTTCGTTTGCACATAGAGCAAGCCTATCTGCAATTACAATTTTTTTAAACAACCCAAATACAACTAATTTTAATCCATCAATGGTT
>JAYTGY010000336.1:0-6331 GCA_043733065.1 Ferruginibacter sp. | reverse complement strand
ATAAAAGGCTTTAACGTTTGTACTAAAAAATCGGTGTATTGTTTGCCTTCTCCCTTACCATATTCTTTTGTATCGTAAGGATTATATTCAACCAATCTTTTATTTCCACCATGGTCTATACCAACAATAATACAATATTTACCACTCATTTTTTGTAAAGAATCTAGCGCTTCATCAATACCCCATTCTCCATACGGCGCAGTAAATTCATCAAACAAATTTTGTGCATCTTGCATGTACAAAACAGGATATTTTTGTTTTGAGGTAGTATAATTACTCGGCAAATAAATCCAAATTTTTCTTTTGCGTTTTAATTGTGGCATGTAAAACGAATCACTTATTACTTGCACGTTTGCAGATGCGGTATGCTTGCGAGGTTTTGTATCTTCTACCCTTTTCCAACCATGAGTTATTATGTAAATGGTTGTATCGCTTTGTAGGTTTATTATTCTATTGGCAATATCCACACCATTTGTACTGTCTTCCACTGTTTCCCAATTGCCTTGTGTGCATTTAAATTGATGCGTGCCTTTTCCAACATTTTCTAATATAATTTCCCAAGTTTTTTCCCTTTTTGTAAATTGGTATTTTACATCATTGGGGTTCCAACCATTAAAACTACCAGCAAGGTTTATGCGTTGGGCTTTTATGCGAGCATTATCGGTAAGTACAATATGGAGTTTGTATTGTGCAAAAAGTTTTGTGCTAAATAATATGATAAGTAAAAGAAATGGTTTTTTCATTAATTAAAATTATAGATAGGAAAACAAGCTTAGTTGTTTGTGGATGAAATTGAAGTAACGCAATTTTAAAACTATCCAATCACTTGCAACCCTTCAGAAACATATTTCTTTACATTTTTATCGTCGCTTATCATTACAAAATTATTCTTTAACGCTTGCCAAATAAGCATTCTATCAAACGGATCTTTATGATACTGCGCTTTAAGATTATAAAATGTAGCTGTTTCTTTAGCATTAAGATTTATAAATTTAAAACCCATTTCTTCGCAAAGAAAAATTAATTCACTCGGCAGTAAATTATTTAATTGAAGATTACCTAATGAAAATTTTATAGAAATTTCCCATAAAGAAATGGCACTTACAAAAACAGTATTATCGGTATTCAACAATAATTTTTGCACATTTTTGCTCAATTTATCTGGGTTTACCATTGCCCAAATAAAGATATGTGTATCCAATAAATATTTCATAATCCAAAAAATTCAGCTTCGGTTGTATTGTGCCCACCAATAAATTTAGCAGTGGCTTTACCTTTTAATATCCCCAACTTTCTTTTTTTTACAATTACTTCATTTGGCACTAGTAACGCTTTTATTTCTTTTTTTCTACCGTAAGTAATGGCAATTTTATGCCCCTCTTCTACTTCTTTTAAAGCAGCTGAAAAATTGGTTTTAAATTCTCCAACGGTCATTGTTTTCATAACAAATATTTTTGTAAATATAATAATATTTGACAAGTTGACAAGTAAAGAATTAGAACACGGATGACACGGATTGGAAGGATTTACACAGATAAGAATGTAAGTAAAAGAACACGGATGACATGGATTGGAAGGATTATTTCAGATAAGAATGTAAGAAAAAGAACACGGATGATGCGGATTGGAAGGATTATTACAGATAAAAATGTAAGAAAAAGAACACGGATAACACGGATTGGAAGGATTATCACAGATAAGAATGCAAGAAAAAGAACAAGGATGATACGGATTGGAAGGATTATTTCAGATTAATCCATTTTTTATCCGTTAAATCTTTGTTATCCGTGTTCAAACCAAAACCTACCCATTCATTATCCCATCAGTCATTCTTGTATAAAGCACACGTAGCTTTGGGTGGGTTTCTAATATGCGTAAATGTTTTGAGAGGGTAATAATATCATTGCGTTTTGCAGGGCCAGTTTGCACATCCTGTGCCGAATTATTTTGAATACGATCTGCCGTTTCTTTTATGAGCGGTTTTAGTAAATTAAAATCGATACGCTCATCCTTGCAAAATGTTTCGGCTACGCTATACAAATAATTGGTAAAATTGTTTACAATAACGGCTGCTACATGCAAGTTTAATCTTTTTTCTTCAATTAATTCTTGCACATCGTCGCTTAAAGTTTTGGCAAAAGTTTCAATAGTTTTTAAAGTATCATCATTATTGGCTTCTATTAAAAATGGAATGTGAGGAATGGTCTGCATTTCTTTTCTAAGACTTTGCAATGGATACAGCACACCAAAATTTGCACTGCTTCTTGCAATTTCGTCCATAGACAATGCGCCTGCCGTGTGCACTACTGGCACTTCGCCAAAATAAATACCATGCATTGCTTCTACTAATGCATTATCGGTAATGGCTACAATTACTAAATCGACATTAGTATCTGCTTTGTCTTTTATATTTATGCATGTGGCTCCAACTTCTGATGCTAAAATATTTCCTGCATCGGTATGCCTAGCTATTATTTGATGTATGGTATGGCCATTTTGCTTGCTTAGCCTTGCTAATACAGTAGCTACATTGCCTGAGCCAATTATCGATATCTTCATTAAAGTGTTAGTTTGTTATGAAAGTACATAAAAAAGTGTACGAATTCTTTTTTATGCAAAAAAGTAATGCATTTATTTTTCAAAATAAATGAGACAGTAATGGCAAAATCTATAACAAATGAATAGAATATTTTGTTTACAAATTAATTATGGAGCAACTAAAAGCCAAAACAACTCGTTTATACGCAAAGAAAATAGCGGTAAATCTATTGCATAATAAAAGATGAATAAAGATATTCTGTTGAACGGAGCGTCGCCACCAAAGTCAAATCAAAGTTTTTCGGCTTGTAACCAAAAGAAAAATAAGTACCGATAAATGGCAGGTTAGTATCTTTTTTTAGGGAAAAAACACATTATTTCAATTTTAAATTAATATTGCAGAAATCTTATTGTAGTTATATTGCGTTCTTTTTTAGAAACTAGAAGCAAGGTAAAAGAGGAAATTACGCTCATTTAAAGCATATTATGGCAAAGAATTTATTGATAGTGGAGTCGCCTGCAAAGGCAAAAACGATTGAAGGCATATTGGGAAAAGACTTTGAAGTGAGGAGTTGCTTTGGTCATATTCGTGATTTGGAGAAGAATGATATGGGTATAGATATCAACAATAATTTTACCCCAAAGTATATTGTACCTGCCGAAAAAGACAAAGTGGTAAAAGATTTAATTAGTGCTGCAAAAAAATCGGATGAGGTTTGGCTAGCATCGGATGAGGACCGTGAGGGAGAAGCAATAAGTTGGCATCTTGCGGAAGTTTTAAAGCTTGACCCAAGAACGACCAAGCGTATCGTTTTTCATGAGATTACAAAACCTGCTATTCAAAAAGCGGTAGCTAATCCACGTTTAATAAACATGAATTTGGTAAACGCACAGCAAGCTCGCCGTGTGGTGGATCGTATTGTGGGTTTTGAACTGAGCCCTGTGCTTTGGAAAAAAATTGGTATGCAAGGAGGTTTGAGTGCAGGTCGTGTACAGAGTGTAGCAGTAAAATTAATTGCAGAAAAAGAAAGAGAAATAAACAATTTTAGTGCAGTAAGTAGTTTTAAAATAGAAGCTGGCTTAGTAGCAACAGATTTAAATAATAGAGCCGTTTCTTTTAAAGCAGAAGGTGCAAAATACGATGCACAAAATGATGCGGAGAAATTTTTGCAAACTTGTGTGGGTGCAAATTATACCGTAAAAGATATTCAAGTAAAGCCCGGCAAACGTACACCTGCTGCGCCTTTTACAACATCTACTTTACAACAAGAAGCTAGTAGAAAATTGGGGTATGGTGTAAGTAAAACCATGTTACTTGCACAAAAATTATACGAGAGTGGAAAGATAACCTATATGCGTACAGATAGTGTAAACCTTGGCGAAACGGCTATGGACGCTATTAAAAATGAAATAAACAGCAGCTTTGGCGATAAGTATTTACAAGTACGCAAATACAAAAACAAAAACGAAAGTGCACAAGAAGCGCATGAGGCCATTCGCCCTACATACATGGATGCTCGTGTGGTGGCCGATCAAGATTTGACAAGATTGTACGAATTGATTTGGAAACGTACCATTGCTTCGCAAATGAGTGACGCTATTTTTGAAAAGACTACAGCAAAAATTGAAATAAGTACCAACAAAGAAGAACTTACTGCAAGCGGTGAAGTGTTGAAATTTGATGGTTTCTTGAAAGTATATATGGAGAGTACCGATGATGAGGAAGAAGGCGAAAATGAAGGTGAGAGCCGTTTGCCAAATCTTACCATTGGGCAAGTGCTTGGCTTTAGAGAAATGACAGCATCGGAAAGATTTACAAGACCTGGCGCACGATACACTGAAGCATCGTTGGTAAAAAAGTTAGAAGAATTGGGCATTGGCAGACCAAGTACCTACGCTCCTACAATATCTACCATTGTAAAAAGAAACTATGTTGTAAAGAAAGATAAAGACCCAATAAAAAGAACGGTGCGTTTGGTAACATTAAAAAATGATACGATTACAAAAACACAAACCGAAGAAAATACTGGTGCAGAAAAAGGAAAATTATTTCCAACAGATTTAGGTTTGGTGGTTACCGATTTTTTGAGTGAGCATTTTAAAAGAGTAATGGACTATTCTTTTACAGCAAATATTGAGCAAGAGTTTGACAACATTGCCGAAGGCAAAATGCAATGGGGCAAAATGGTGGGTGATTGGTACACGCCTTTTCATGAAGGTGTAGAACATACATTGGAAAACGCAGAGCGTGCAAAAGGTGAAAGAATATTGGGAGTAGAAGAAGCCACAGGCAAGCCAATAAGTGCACGTATGGGGCGTTTTGGACCAATGGTGCAAATAGGTGCACAAACAGATGAAGAAAAACCAAGGTTTGCAAAATTGACTGCACAGCAAAGTATAGAAACAATTACGCTTGAAGAAGCATTGGATTTGTTTAAACTTGGTGCGCCGCTTGGACAATATGAAGGACAAGATGTAAGTGTAGGCGTTGGCATATTTGGGCCGTATGTAAAATTAGGAGATGCATTTATTTCTATGC
This sequence comes from Ferruginibacter sp., assembly GCA_043733065.1. Taxonomy (GTDB): domain Bacteria; phylum Bacteroidota; class Bacteroidia; order Chitinophagales; family Chitinophagaceae; genus Ferruginibacter. Next base: position 1,254 of record JAYTGY010000336.1, on the reverse strand, counting down.
CGAGAGGCGAACAAGCTGCAAGTGTAGATATAAATAGAGCGATAGAAATAATAGAAGCAAAAAAAGTAGAAGATGCGCCAATAGCGCATTACGAAGAAAAACCAATTACAAAAGGTAAGGGAAGATTTGGTCCATTTATAAAGTGGAACGATATGTACATAAACATACCACGTGCATACGATTTTGATGTGCTTACTCAGCAAGATTGCAATGAACTTATAGAGAAAAAATTAGAAAAAGAATCGAATAGAATTATTCAAAATTGGGCTGAGGAAAAAATAACTTTGGAAAATGGACAGTGGGGACCAATCATAAAATTTAATAAAAAGAAGCTTAAAGTAATTGGTGGCGGTGCTAATGGAAAATATACTGCTGAAGAATTAGCTGCATTAGATTTAGAAACTATTAAGGGCATGATTCTTACGCAAGACCCAAAAGCGTTTGATAAGAAAGCAACGGCTAGGAAAAGTGCAGCTAAGAAAACAGCAGTGAAAAAAGCAGCTCCTAAAAAGGCAGCGGCTAAGAAAAAATGATAACAATACAATATACATTATCGAAAGATGATTATGTGAATTACTACACATATATGTATTGGGATGCAAAAGATAGAAAAAGAAAAAGGCTTAGAAATATGATAAAACAAGCAGGATTTTTCTGTTTGTTTTCTTCTGTTCTTTTCTTTTCGGGGCTATATGGTCGAATAAATAAAATATCTATTACTGTTTTTTTATTATTTTTTGCAGGTGCTTTTTTACCAATGATTACTGGTCGCAACCAAATGGTAAAGCAGGCTGAAGCTATTACAGATGATCCAGATAATTTTTCTATTTTTAATGAAACTACACTAACAGCAAGCGATACAGAGATTCATTTAAAAAATATTATTGTAGATAGTAAATTAAAATGGAATGCTGTTATTAAAAAAACAGAAACACCAAATTACTATTTTCTTTTTTTAAATGCAATGCAAGCCATCATCATACCCAAAAGTGCCTTCAAAAATATTGACGAGCAACATGCTTTTGATAAAATTCTTTCCCGAAATTTGTCATTAGATGCTGAACTAAAAGACGCTTTAGATTAATGCAAGAAAATAGAGAAATACAAGCCTTACTAAAATTGATAGATGACCCCGATGAAGTGGTGTATGAAACCGTAAGCTCTAAACTTATTTCTTTTGGAAAAGATATTATTCCAAATTTGGAACATTATTGGGAAAGTACTGCCAATACTGCTTTACAAGAAAGAATAGAA
>JAYTGY010000335.1:0-2586 GCA_043733065.1 Ferruginibacter sp. | reverse complement strand
CAAACCCACAACTACTTGCTACAGGTGTTGTAGTGCTAAATGTATAATTTATCATACCTGCGGGCGGAGCTGGAGTACCGCTTGCACCTAGTACAATTGGTTGATTATTGCCTACAGCCAACGAACCAGTCCCCGAAAAAGTTAGCCCACCGGCAACATTTGTTGTTAAAGTATATGTACCAGCTTGAGTAACGTTAACCAAAAGCGTCATAGTATTTACAGCAGGTATTGTGGGAATGCCTACAAAAAAATTAGGGGTTTGTGTTGCACCCGTGCAAGCAGCAGCATTAGGAAAAGTAAATACCGCAGTTGTAGTTCCACCGCCACCAGTTCCTATAGTTACATTTGTAGCAAAGTCGCAAGTAGAACCAGCATAGCTTACTACAAAATTATCGGTGCCAGCAGCTATTGGCTTACCCGTACCAAATAAACGAACAGAGTTTAAACCAGTTATTGCTGCTACGCCTGCTGCTCTAAAATAATAACCATTTACGGTATCGGTGTTAATAATATATACTCCTACTTGGGTAAAATTTATTTGTACATCTACAAAATTTGTAGCATTAATAAGCGTATCTTTTTTGTAAGCACCACTTACAGATGCAGTACAATCACCAGCTGCATCTTTTACTAGCACACCTTGTGCAGAGCCTGTTTCGGCACTAAATTCTTTTTGGCAAGATGTAAATAAAATTCCTGCTGTAAGTACCAATAGAAGTAAACGTAAAAATTTCATGTGTTGTTTATTTATTTTATAATTTTAAGACATTTGCGAAGCATCATCAATTTTAGATGTTGTTTCTATTATAGGATGCTCGTCAGGCGTATTTCGTTGCTTGAAAAAGCTTTTTTGAAAAACGAGTAACGAAATTACACCTGTGCTTATTGCCGCATCTGCAATGTTAAAGATAGGTCTAAAAAATTCAAAACTCTCGCCTCCCCAACCCGGCATCCATTTTGGAAACGTACCGTGTATTATAGGGAAATATAACATATCTACCACATTGCCATGCAAAAACGAAGAATAACCCGCTTTTGCAAATGTAGCCAAACCACTGTAATTTACGTAATCGCCAATTTCTTTGTTAAAAACCATTCCTTTGTCAAATATCATTCCGTAAAAACAACTATCTATCAAATTGCCTAGTGCACCTGCATATATAAGTGAAGCACAAATAATAAAACCTTTTGTATATTCTTTTTTGATAATACTACCCAAATACCAAGTGCCAAAGACAACAGCTATCATTCTAAAAACAGTTAATGCAAGTTTTCCCCAACTGCCACCAAACTTTAACCCATAAGCCATGCCAGGGTTTTCTACAAAATATAAATTTGCCCAGTTTCCTACTAATGGATGCTGAGTATTTAAGTTGAAAGATGTTTTTACATATATTTTTAAAGCTTGGTCAGCTATAAGCACAAAGCCAATAATAATAACAAGGTGAATTTTTTTCATATAAATGTGGCGCAAATATAGAAATTAGTAGTGAGATATGAGATGTTAGACATCAGATATTAGACTGAGGAGTTGTTAAAATAGCAGGAAATGGGGTTTGGTGAGTGTAGTAAATCGGTAGATGTTGGTTTTACTTTACTCGCTTATACTAGTGCTCTACAATGAGGATATATTTTTGAAGCAAAAAAAGGAACACGGATGACACGGATTGAACGGATTTTATGGATATGAAAAAAGAATTAAAGGAACCCCCGGATGACACGGATTGAAAGGTTTTTTTTGGTAAGAAAATATGGATTCAATTTCTTGCTACGCAAAAAATCCTTTTCGGATCCATCCAATCCGTGTCATCCGTGTTCCAAATCAAATGTTATTTATCTTTGTCGCATGAAAATTTTGATGGTATGCCTCGGCAATATTTGTAGAAGCCCTTTGGCAGAAGGTATATTGCAGCAAAAAGTAAAAGAACATCATTTAAATTGGATAGTAGATAGCGCAGGTACAAATGGGATTCATGTGGGCGAAGCACCACATAAGCTTAGCCAAAAAGTAGCTATGGCAAATGGGGTGGATATTAGTACACAAATATCTAGAAATTTTTTGCCAAAAGATTTTGAGGATTTTGATAAAATATATGTGATGGCAAAAGATGTGATGGATGATGTGAAAAAAATGGCGGGCAATAAATTTGATGCCAATAAAATAGATTATTTTTTGAATGAATTGAATGAAGGTAAAAACGAAGATGTACCCGACCCTTGGTATGGCAACGAAGATGGATATGTGAAAGTGTATGATTTGATTGATAAAACTTGTGATGCAATAATTGAAAAGGTTTTTGCTACCAATAAAAATAATTAGCCACTAATGGCACAAATGAAAACGAATAAAAACAAATAAAGCGATTGCAACGAATAGCACTGATTGACAAGAATAAAAAAAGTAACTAAGAAAAAAACATTCGTGAAAATTCGTACCATTAGTGGCTACAAAAAAAAGATAATGACCAAACCAAGCTTACCACAAGGCACCAGAGATTTTGCAGCTGCTACAGTGTATAAAAGAAATTTTATTTTAAATACCATTCGTTCTGTATTTGAGTTGTATGGCTTTGAGCCATTGGAAAC
>JAYTGY010000334.1:0-3591 GCA_043733065.1 Ferruginibacter sp. | reverse complement strand
TGCTTTTTTCTTAAACACAGGCACCGTGCTACAAGGCTCTCCATACATAATACTTTTTGCAATAGGGCGTAATTTTTTTGTAATGGCAATATATGCCACTTCGCCAATGGGCAATTCGCCACAGCCTTTTATAACCACACGAGCATTGTTGTATGCAGTTGTATCTATATTTTCAATATTGCGCAGCAAAATATTTTCTTTTGCATAAACCTCTGTTCCAAAAATAATTTCTTTGGCTATTGGTTGCAACAAACTTGCTACTAACATGTAAGCCCACATGGGTATCACCGCATCTGCACTACATGTAAGCGCTACAACTTTATTTTCATAAATAGTAGTATCCAAAATCTTAAGCGCTTCTCTAAATTCTTTTTCTTTTAAAATCAATCCCATAAAAAGATGATCTTTCATATCAAAAACCACTACTTTATCTTTTGGAAAATAATCTTCTAGATTTAGTGTTACGATGCCGCTCTCTGCAACTTTGTTTACAAATGTTTCTGCCATTTGGCAAAATTAGTATTTTTTAAAATGAGGTGGTTGTGTAATAAGGAAATAATAAGGTGACTAACATCTCAATACTCATATCTAAATCTTACTTTTGCTATATGCCCGATTTTAATTTTAACGATGCTAAAAACTTTGCCAGTAAGCTCACACCTCTACGGTTGTGGAATGGCATAAAAGTTCTTAGCAGTTTCTATATCAGTAAAATTATAGATAAACCAGTGCAATGGGGTTATCCAGTTTCTATATCTTTTGAACCTACCACAAGTTGCAATCTTCGCTGCCCGGAATGCCCTAGTGGTTTACGTGCATTTACCAGACCAACAGGAATGTTGCAAAAAGATTTTTTTACAGAAACAATAGACGATGTGTATAAGGAATTGCTCTACCTCATTTTTTATTTTCAGGGCGAGCCATATTTAAACCCATCTTTTTTAGATATGGTAAAATATGCAGCAGACAAAGGCATATACACCGCCACCAGTACCAATGCACATTACCTTACCGATGATGCTGCAAAAAAAACAGTAGAGAGTGGTTTGGATAGACTCATTATTTCTATAGATGGTACCACGCAAGATTCGTATGAGCAATATCGTGTAGGGGGAAATTTAGAAAAAGTAATAGCTGGCGCAAAAAATATTGTGAAATGGAAAAAACAATTAAATAGTAAAACGCCATTTGTTTTCTTTCAATTTTTGGTAGTAAAACACAATGAGCATCAAATAGAAGATATAAAAAAATTAGCTAAAGAAATTGGTTTAGATGAAGTACGTTTTAAAAGCGCCCAAGTGTATGATTACGAAAACGACCCCAACAATTTAATACCTGTAAACGAAAAGTACAGTCGCTACAAACGTAATGATGACGGCAGTTTTAAGGCAAAAAATAAATTTGCAAATAGATGTTGGAAACTTTGGCATGCCAATGTAATAACTTGGGATGGCTTAGTAGTGCCTTGTTGTTTTGATAAAGATGCCATGCACCGTTTGGGAAATTTAAAAAATGAATCGTTTAAAAATATTTGGCACAACGAAAATTATAAACAGTTTAGGGGCGAGCTCATGAAGAGCAGAAAGAATATTGATATTTGTGCCAATTGTAGTGAGGGAGAAAGTGTTTGGAAGTAACTATGTGTTTCTATTTGTCTTTTGTGCCTATGTGTTTAAATTAATAATTTAAATTTTTATATGAACAAATTTGCATTCAACGATAGAATAAGACAAGTGCTACTATTAGCACTCATTCTCATCATAGCTGCATTGCTCATAAAACAACTGTTCGTTTTTTTGCCAGGCATTTTAGGCGCACTCACTTTGTATATACTTAGTCGCAGTTATTATTTCAAACTTATTTTTAGTAGAAAATGGCGCAAGGGTTGGACGGCACTATTGTTCATACTTTTTTATCTTGTCATCATTTCTCTACCTATTTATTTAACCGTAAATCTCGTAAGCCCAAAAGTAAATGAGCTACTACGCAGCCAAGATAAAGTAATAGCCAGTGTACAATCTGTGGCAGATGCTATAGCCACTAAAACAGGCACGCAAATACTTTCACCAGAAAATATAAAAACTGCTGCGCAAAAAATATCTTCTATTATACCCACATTATTAAGTAGTACCGCTACAATGGTAGCCAATATATTTATGATGTTTTTTCTATTTTATTTTATGCTTATTGGTGGTAGAGATATGGAAAAAACATTAGGCAAAATTATTCCACTTAAACCAGCCAACATAGATATATTAGCCAAAGAAACAAAGATGATGATAAAAGCCAATGCAATGGGCATACCGATTATATGTATTGTACAAGGCATATTTGCAGCATTGGGTTATTATCTTTTTGGTGTAAAAGATTGGGCATTGTGGGGTTTTCTTACTGGCATATTTGCCTTTTTTCCATTAGTAGGCACAATGATTATTTGGGTGCCATTGTGCATTTATGTATTTGCGCAAAACCATGCCATTGCTGCATTGGGGCTTAGTATTTATAGTTTACTTATAACTGGCAATGTGGACTATATTGCCCGCATAAGTTTTATGAAAAAAATTGGAGACGTGCATCCTCTCATTACTGTACTTGGTGTAATTGTAGGTTTAAATATATTTGGCTTTGTAGGTTTAATTTTTGGTCCGCTACTTATTAGCTATTTTTTAATACTTGTAAAAATTTATGTTAATGAGTTTTCTAATACTCATGATATAGAATTGAAAGATGTGATTGATGAAATATAGCTGTGCCTAAATATTTATTGCAAATACATTACACACAAATAGTCACCTTCAGTATTTCTATTTATTTTTACAAATATTATGAGTTTAGAAAACGACATAAACCAAAGCAAGTTTAACAGTGAGCATCAAAAGGTAATGGTAAACATTATTTACACGGCCAATTGGATGAACGAACAATTAAAAGCTTTTTTTGATAAAGCAGATATAACCCAGCAGCAGTTTAATATCCTTCGCATATTACGTGGTGCAGGCGAACCTATATCTACCCTGCAAATACGCCAGCGCATGCTCGATAAAATGAGCGATACCAGCCGCATTGTAGATAGACTTGTGATAAAAGGATTGGTAAAAAAAACAACCTGCCCTACCGATAAAAGATTGGTAGATGTAAGCATTACAAGCAAAGGAAAAAAAGTATTAGAAAAAATAGATGCATCACAAAATAAAATGGACGCCATATGTAATAACCTAATCGATGCTGATGCAAAAACCATAAATAGTTTATTGGATAAGATGAGAGGATAAAGGCATTGTTTGGTGTTGATTGTTTGGTGTTGATTGTTTGGTGTTGTTGTTTTGTATTATGTAGGTTTAAGGTTTGCAGCTTCCTCTTTTTCTCTTTTATGCTCTTAGCTCTTTTCTTCTCCTTTTCTCTTTTCTCCTTTTAATCCTCCTTTCATTCTCCTTTACTCTTTCTTATCTTTACAACACTAACAAAAACCCACATGAAATTTACACTCTCCATTTTATTTATATCCACATTTTATTTTACCAACGCACAAACATCAATAAAAAAAGAATTTAGAGGCGTGTGGGTAGCCACTGTAGATAATATAGATTGGCC
>JAYTGY010000333.1:0-3232 GCA_043733065.1 Ferruginibacter sp. | reverse complement strand
GTGCTTGCTTTGCGGCTGATGTGAAATCGGCAGATGATTATTATGCGTTCGGGGTCCCTATGTCTAGCCGAACTTTTATAAGTTCAAATATTTATCGCTACGGGTTTAATGGACACGAGAAAGTAGATGAAATAAGCGGAGCAGGTAATGAGGTTGATATGGGTGGTAGATACTTAGACACTCGTTTAGGTAGGACTTCTTCAATGGATGCCAAAGCTGGAAAATACCCATTCATTAGCCCTTATGCTTACGCTATTAACAATCCTATAAATGCTACTGACCCAGACGGAAAAGACGTATATCTTGTTGTATGGAAATCTAAAGACGGTGAAACTGGACACGCAGCAATAGCAGTTGATAATTACAAACAGGTTCAAACCAAAGTAATAGAAAAAGGAAAAACCGTCACTAAAACTGAATGGGTTAAAGATGGTACAGCAACTATATACGATTTATGGCCAGAAAAACCAGTCGGGAAAACGGAACTACAAGACAACGTAACAGATGATTATAATAAACGTACAGTTAACGTAGCTGATTTAACTAAAAAGGATGTAAGTGTTAGCGGTGAAGTTGGTAAAGTTAGCGAGGGGGGAGAAGGTCGGGCTGGTGACGGTGTTGTACAAATAACATCAGACTATGCTACAGACACAAAAGTTAAAGCCAAATTAGATGCAATCCAAAAATCTGGAGCGGACTATAATGCTTGCACAAATAATTGCTCCACGTTTGCCCAGAAAGGATTGCAAGTTTTAGACCCTAAAACTGATGCAAGCCAAACAGTTAAACCTACTGGTGCTTTAGGATTACTGTATAATGAAGCGAAAGTAGTTGCTCCTAATAATTTATTTAATGCGGCTGCAAAAATGAAAGGAGCTACTGTTTTGAAAGGACCTAAACAGATGGAAGCAAAACCATATCTTAAATATTTTGGCAAATAAAATTATGAAACCATATTTAGCCTATTTATTGTTTGGTTTATTATTTGCGTCTTGCGAACAAAAAAAAGATACTGCAATAGCAATGACGGAAAGCCCTTTGGTAATAGTAATAAAGTTGGAAGCGTCTGAATCTTTTAAGGATTATGAAACAGCAAGAAATTTTATTGATGTTGAAAAAGTATATTCAGTAGTTGCAAAGCAAGAGAATAGGAAACCAGAAGATGTTTGGAAAGAGTTTGTAGAGTTTAATTATTCAGTAGGAAACTCATCTAATAAATTTACAAGTTCTTTCCCTTTTCACAAATATAAAATAACCGAAATGGTAAGCGGAGACAGAGCGGAAGTTAAATTGGAAGGAACGGAAAATGGACAACAGATAAAAGAAATTACTTACAAATTGGCACTTGAAAATAAAACTTGGAAGGTAGTATCCATAGACTACAAAAAATAATAAATAAAAAAGCCCCGATGTTCGGGGCTTTTTTATTTAGCATCAGTGAGTACATTACTCAAAGCATCTTTTAATTTTTTCTTTCCTACGAGAGCATCTACAAAAGCAAAGACCATCTTTTTTTCTTCGCTGTTGAGTTCTTCAATAGTTTTTACCTTTTCCATTAAAGAAGCATCGTAAGAATTTATATTTTCTAATTTATCGTCAGCTTCAAAAAAATCAACCAGTTTAACCCCTAAAGCTTTTGCAATTTTTTCAAGGGTAGTAAGTGATGGTTCAGCTTTACCAGTCTCAATGCGACTATACATAGGAGCACCCAAACCCACAGAAGTAATGAGTTCCTTTTGGGACATTCCCTTTTTCTCTCTAATAGTCTTTATTCGCTTTGCAATATCCATTTGATACTTTTTTAAGTAACAAAGATATGAAATATACCCATTAAGATAAATTATTTGATTTTGGATGCAAATAAATTATTGCATAAGGTAATTTTAATTACTTTTGCATCATTACTCTAAAAGGTAAATAATAATTTTATATGGAAATAACAGAAATAAAACAACGCCTCACACTGGCTACAGTGCTTCAGCACTACAATTTAAAACCCGACAAGAATTTACGTTTAAACTGCCCTTTTCACGAGGACAAAACCCCGAGCCTACAAGTTTATTACAAAACACATACAGCCTATTGTTTTAGTAGCAATTGCAAAACACACGGCAAAAGCCTTGATGTGATTGATTTTATACTACACAAAGAAAATACTACCAAACACGAAGCAATAATGAAAGCACAAGAAATATTAGGAAACGGAAACACAACAGAAATAAAAAAAATAATCAATCCAGTAATCCCGATAGCTATCGGGACACCAATGAAACCAAGCATTAGCAAAGAACAGATTTTACAAAATATGTTTCAGTATTTTAAAAATGCAGTACACAACAGCAAACCAGCACAGGAATATATTAAGAGTAGAAATTTAGATCCTGTAAAAATAGAAGTTGGTTACAATACAGCCCAGTTCCATCACGGAGCAAGAAGAGACGAAACATTAATAAACAACTGCGTTGCCATTGGATTATTAGCACCTTGGGGAGTGAATAACCGAAAACCTGATGAACAAGCCTACAAGCCTTATGCAAAGTATAGTATTTGTTTTTCGTTGAGAGATAGAGGCAATCACATCACCGGTTTATATTTTAGAAGTACCGTAAATGATGATAATGCCAAGCATTATTATTTAAAAGAAAGCAGCGGACTTTATCCAAAATATCCGAACCCTGACACAGAAAAATTAATCATATCAGAAAGTATAATTGATACAGCAAGTTTGTTGCAAATAGAATCCATTACAAAGCATTACAGCCTATTAGCAGCTTATGGCACCAATAGACTAAATGAAGAAATGAAATCAGCAATCAAAGAATTAAAACAATTAAAAGAAATAATTTTTGCTTTTGATAATGATGAAGCAGGAAATAAAGCGGTAGAGAAATACAGCAATGAATTAAAAGCAATAATGCCGAATGTAGTTTTTAGTAAAATAGAATTGCCTTGTAAAGATGTAAACGAAACACTTATAGCCCATCAACCCGAAATATTTTTACACTTATTAGAAAACAAAAATTTTCTTTTTTCAAATGAAAATCAATTGAAAGAAAAAAATACAATCATTGAAAAACCAATAAATACAAATGTTACAGAAGCTAATAAATTAAATACATCAAATCCTTACAAATGATTATTCCGGTGATCCTATACCACCTATTCTGGATACTAAGCCACCCTCTTTTTTCGGGTGATTGGATTTGACGGGTTAAAGTTATTTATTTTCTGG
>JAYTGY010000332.1:0-3204 GCA_043733065.1 Ferruginibacter sp. | reverse complement strand
AGTTCTTTTTTGAAGATGGTGTTTTGCTAAATTCGAGTGAGGTTTTGTTCAATAGGAATATAATTTCTTCACATACGGCTATTGCATTTACTTTAGCTGGGTTTTTGGTGCTACATACTAAAATTTTATTTTTAAAAGTAATAGCTTTTGCATTGGCAATAATTGTAGCGCTTACCAGAATGGAGTTGGTTGGAGATTCTCTACTAGCTTTAGAATTAGGTTTACTACCCGCTACAGTTGCATTAATTTATTTATACAACATGAAATATAAAAAAGAAATTAGCAAGAAAATTTATTACTATAAAAGTAGAAAAGAAACTACTGCAAGTGATGGTAAACAATTTTTAAGGGTTTAATTCTTTTTTTGCAGGCAATGTAAAACCAAAACTCGTACCTACATCTAACTTGCTACGCACATGTATTGTTTGTCTATGAGCATCTATAATGTGCTTGCATATAGCAAGCCCAAGTCCGCTACCACCTACTTTTCGGCTGCGTGCAGCATCTGTTCTATAAAAACGTTCAAATATTCTTGGCAAGTATTCTTCTGCTATTCCATAGCCATCATCGCTTATTTCTATGAGTACATTATTGCCATCTACATTATAAAAACTAGCTTCTATGGTTCCGTTTTCTTTACCATACTTTATGGCATTTTCTACCAAGTTTATAAATACTTGTCGTATTTTTTCTTTGTCGGCATATACCGATAATGGAAACTCACAACCTTTTTTTATAAAACATTTTATTCCTTTTTCTTGTGCTTTTATTTCTAATGTTTCAAAAACTTCTTTCATTACATCCTGAATAATAAATTGCTCAAAAAGCATAATCATTTCGCCACTTTCTAGTTTTGTTATTTCGTCTAAATCGTTTAATAAACTTACTAGCCTTGTTACATTACGAGAAGTGCTTGCCAAAAATTTTTCGTTTACGTCATTATTATGTAAAGCGCCATTTTGCAAGGTTTCTACATAACCTTGTATAGCAAAAATTGGTGTTTTTAATTCGTGACTTAAATTCTGTAAAAATTCTTTTCTAAACGTTTCGTTTTGTTGTAGCGTTTCTATTTCTTTTTTCCGCTGCTCTGCCCAAGCTTCCACATCTTCTCTTACCTCATCAATACCTTTTTGTGGCAAAATATTATCGTAATAAAATTCTTCCCGCTTGGTGGCTTTGGTTTGGTAAATGAGTTTGTAAATAAGTTTTATTTTTCGGTAAATAAATTTTTGTAGTGTAAATAAAATAAGCGCATAACTACCTAAAAAAATAATAATTAACGATGCAGGAAATATCCACCAGATGGGTTTAAAAATAAATAACCCGATGCTAATTGGCACAGATAAAATTACAGCAGTAAGTGCAGATAATTGTTGAGGAGATAAATTTCGTGTAGAAAGCATGTTGACTAGACGTTAGACTTTTAGATGTTAGACACAAGATAAGAAGATATTAGATGTTAGACATTAGATTATTAGCCCAAGACAGTTAGGTAAATTAAAAGTTTTCAATAATAAAGGAGGAGCTAGTCTAATTTTTTGTGTCTAATAATCTAACATCTATATTTCAAATTTATACCCCACACCCTTCACCGTACTAATACAATCTTCTCCTAATTTTTGCCTAATTTTTCTAATGTGAACATCAATTGTTCTATCGCCTACAATTACTTCTGTGCCCCAAATTCTGCTTAATATTTCGTTGCGCAAAAAAACTTTTCCGGGTTTTGATGCTAATAATGCTACTAATTCAAATTCTTTTCGTGCAAGTATTATTTCTTTACCCTTAAATATTACAATAAACCTTTCTCTATCTATTTCAAAATTGCCAACTGTTATAATACTTGGCCCATCTGTTTTTATCCGACGCAGTAACGAGCTTACTTTGCTCAATAAAACTTTCGGGCTTATAGGTTTTGTTAAGTAATCATCTGCGCCATTTTCCAAACTTTTTATTTCTGTATTTTCATCATTTATGGCCGTAAGAAAAACAATGAGTGTACCAGCAAACATAGACTGCGTGCGTAAAATATTACATACTTCCATGCCATTTTTGCCAGGCATCATCATATCTAAAATAATAAGCTCTGGCTTAAAGGTTTTTGCTTTTTCAATCGCCTCGTCACCATTTTTAGCAGTTAATACTTCGTAGCCTTCTCCTTTCAAGTTAAATGAAAGTATTTCCAAAATATCTGGTTCGTCGTCTGCAATCAATATTTTTTTAGCTGTGCTCATAATTATAATTGTTACACAAAAGTAAAGTATATCACTATCGTTTAAAAAGTTAAATGAACGTTATAAGGTTATCAAATTGTTACCTAAAATGCAACAAAAGCGCTCGTAAAATAGTCTTACATATATATATCATTAAAATTTGCACCATATTTGCATTATAAATCTATTTCATGAAGCAACTATTCTTTGGTTTTGTATTATTATTTTTTGGTTTTGATGCACTTGCGTCGGATACTACCAATATTCCTATTAGTAGAATAAGCCGCCACGAAGAAATAAGAGCAGAGCAAATATTGTGCGATAAAATGGATGGCAAAGTTGATGGCATGTTACGAGTAGGAGGCGATGAAAAAATAAATAAAGAAGTTACTAATGCTTATTTAGTAAAACCAAACGAGTTTAGGCAATGGATAGAAACCAACGATAAAGATTTACCCACCAACAATGATAAAATTCGAAACCTTCGTTATGTATCAAAAGTATTGGCAAATTTTAGAATAGCATATAGAGCTGGTCAAATTCAAAAAACTCTACTGCCAGCATTGCTTGATAATTTTGAAAAAATAATGAAAGCAAAAGCTGCAGGGCAATCGGCCCTACCTTTTTTTGAGGAGACTTCTTATGCAGTAGCAAAAATAAATGCACAAGTTTTTAGTGAAGATGCGGAAGCCAATGCTGCAGCTACTATAGTTTATTTAAAATTTTCTAAACTATATCCAAATAAAATTTTGCAAACTATAGCACCGTTTGCCAAAGAAACTTTTGCAGATAGCCTTATTGTGGTGGCATGTAAAACAAATCCTGAAATGTTGTATAGCTTTGCAGGATCTCCAAATTCGGAAGTAGGAAAACTTATTTATCGTAACGAAAATAAAATGGTAAAGCAAATAGCTATACTTAGCCAAAAACAAAATGCGTTGTTGTATTTTCCTTTTTTAGATGATATTATTTCTGAAAGACAAACCATAGC
>JAYTGY010000331.1:0-4192 GCA_043733065.1 Ferruginibacter sp. | reverse complement strand
GGGCCCAGAAGGAACTTCAATAACTCCAATAGTTTTACCATTTACCTCAATAAGTGCAAGTGAGCAAGATAAGTGAGGCGTTATTTCATTAAGGCTATTTTGTATGGCAGAGCGTTTCGCATTATCAATATTCACACCCTTTATTTCATTGGCATCATTAACGCCAATTAATAAAATACCACCTGCTGCATTTGCAAATGCACAAATTTCTTCTGTAAGTTCTTTTACTTTAGATGGAACCGAAATTTTAAATTCTGCATTGTATCCTTCGCCAGATGCTACCAGTAGTTTTATATCATCCGCAGTTATCATAATGTTGCATTAGAATTGTTTCAATCAGCTTTTGCAGCTAACACTTTAACCTCTAAAGATATAAATTTAAAATTAGTATAGAGGTTGTGTAAAGCTATTTTAATTGAGATATAAATTCAAATTAATCTGAAACATAATATAATGTTTTCACCATCGAATAATTTTATTTCAACCAATTTCTCCTCCATAGATTCTTTCCACACCAAAAATCCATCTTTAATATTGCTATAATAATTCATAACCTTACTAAAATTATCATATTTCCAATGTCTTACAACATAGCTTACACATGACTATCACATGCATATCACATGCCATACACATGATGTACATCATGCCCACCACATGCCTATAACATGATGACAAACATTTAATTTTAAACTTTTAAAACTATTGATTTATATGTTGAGTAGAAATATTTTAATACCTCCATAATCACTCCTTAAACTTTATAAGCATAAACAGACATAAACTTTCAAATCATTAAATACTCCACAAACATTCCCTAATTATTCCTTAATCACAAAGGCATTAAACATGGTAGTTGTTCCCAACTTGCTAAACCAATAATTTGCTTTTGATAGTTTTTAAAATAATACAAGTGTATGGCGTCATGTACACTTTCATCATCAAAGCTTTGATTGGCTCGGTGCAAACTTTGAAATTCAGGCACAATACCAATATTATCTTGCCCAAGTAACCTATTGCGAATTTCTTTTGGGTCTCCAATATCTACAGGCAATTTAGCATTATACAAACCCAAACATATTTTCAATGTTTCGGCTAACCTACTCATGGCATTACCTTGTAAGGTGAGTTTGTAACTATTATCTTTCCCATATTCATTTTTGCTAACGTACAAGGATATGTGGGTAGTATTTCCACCTCTCAATATTTCCCAAGGATGCCCACCTGCATTGTATTTAGGATGTTTCCTATCCATCCATTGTTTAAATTCTGCCACGGAGTTTTGTTTTATATCCAACAAGCCTTCATGTCTTCCATCTGCAAAAATTTTATAAAGCGCTCTACCCGATAATGCTTTGTGGGCATCATCTAATTTTAAGTTGCTATTCAAATAAGCCACTTTACAAAACTCAAAAAATTTATTCGCTGTTAGGTTCGTTACCTCTCCTAAATCATGATTGCTAAGCTTACCACTTTCTACCAACTTTATAAACGCTGCGGTTCTTTTTACACCAAGTTCTTTATCTACCCTCATTAAATCTTTACAATAATGCCTTACAATACTATGGTGTATAATTCCCTTACGATATTTGTAAGGAAAGTTTTTATTTAATGTTGCATACGCTGCTACCCAATTCTTTTTTACGGTTGCTATATGTTCTATTGCAAGATTAAAAATAGCAATCCAATTTTTATTCGTTGCATTTTCATACCTACTTTCTTCATTCAAACTTCCATCCTTTTTTATTTCTATCGAATTGCTATTTATACCTTCCATAATATAATACACATCTTGATAAACACTAATGGCTAAATAGTACCATTTATTTTTTCCATTGCTAAACAATAAATCCCAATTAGGGTCACTATGAAATTGATGTTGCACAGTTTGCAATGCTTGTAATAATTGTAAGGAAGTTTTTTGTAGCATTTTTTTAAAATTATAAATGAAAATTAGATAATTGCAGATGGATGTAATTTAATTATTTGAAGAATGATAAATCGAAGTCGAATCAAACTTTTAAATTTAACAACTCCTCAATACCTCCCCAATCATTCCCTAAACTTTTCGCACATTAACCCACATTATTTCCAAAGTTTTCAATTGCTCCCTAATAGCTCCGTAATTAATCCGTAACCATAAAAAACTAGTAACAAAATATAGAGTGGAAAATATATTTCATAATCACTTGATTATCAATTATATTTGAACTATAATTGATAACAAAAAATACAAAAAGTGGAAAATATAATCACAAAATTACAAAACAGCACCATGTTTTGCAAAACGATACCCAATATTACCAAAACAGGAAACTGTGTTTTTAGCCACTTATATATTTGCGCTTTCAATATTAAAACATGGCAGCAAAAGTTATAAAGCTTAATAAAAAAGTAGAACCAACGGGATGTATTATAGAAAAAATTCCTTTGGCAATTTGTAGAGAAATTTTAAATACAGATGGTAATAATTTTTCGGATGAAGAGATAATTATTGCAAGAGATTTTTTGTATCAAATGGCAGAAATAAATCACTTGTGTTTTATTAATTACAAACAAGCAATACCAGAAACAAAAATTATAGAAATAGATAAATACATAAACAATGAAACGAAAAGCAATCTTATACCTTCGAGTAAGTACGGACGAGCAAGCTGAAAAGGGTTATAGTCTCCGCCACCAAGAAGAAACCGCTAACAAATATTGTACCTCTCAGAACATTGAAGTCGTAGGTACATACATAGACGACCATTCTGCAAAAACATTTGAACGACCTGAGTTTCAAAAATTATTGTTTCTGCTAAAAACAAAAAAGCTTTCTACAGATTTATTGCTGTTTACAAAGTGGGATAGATTCTCCCGCAATGCTGCCGATGCGTATGGTATGATTTCTCAATTAAATAAATTAGGCATAGAGCCGCAAGCCATTGAACAACCGCTTGACCTTGCTGTTCCCGAAAATAAAATAATGCTTGCCATTTATTTAGCAGCTCCCGAAGTAGAAAATGATAGAAGAGCCTTGAATGTAATTGGCGGAATGCGCAGGGCAAAGAAAGAAGGCAGATGGGTTGCAATGGCTCCCGTAGGTTATAAAAATGCAAGAAGCGAAACCAACCGTCCCATCATAATACCTAGTAAAGATGCTCCAATGATAAAGTGGGCTTTTGAAGAATTGGTAAAAGGTATTTATGATATTGAAGAACTAAGAAAATCATGCAATGCGAAAGGCGTAAAATGCAGCAGGGCTAATTTTTGGACACTTGTAAGAAATCCTGTTTACTGCGGTAAAATATTTATACCTGCTTATAAAAAAGAAGAAGCCGTTTTTGTAAAAGGAAGTCATGAGCCAATCATAAGCGAAGAATTATTTTATGATGTACAAAATGTATTATATGGAAAACGAAAAAGACATACGGTAAAAAATACACAGAAAGATGAATTACCACTAAGAGGATTATTGGAGTGTAGCAAATGCGGAGGCAAACTTACAGGAAGTGCATCCAAAGGAGTTGGCGGCAGATATTTTTATTATCATTGCCAACCTGGTTGTAAAGAAAGATTTAGTGCTATAAAAGCAAACAAGATTTTTGAAGAAGAAATGCTTTCGCTTACGCCAACCAAACAAGCCATGTTGTTATTTGAGAAAATTGTAAAACAGCATCATGTGTCTAACACAAAAGACAATAGCAAAGCAAATAAGGAAATAGAAAGTGAAATGGATAAGAATACTACTCGAATAAACAATGCACAACAATTAATGCTAGATGGTGAAATGGGAATGAAAGATTACAAAGAAGTAAAGGAGCGATATGAGAAAGCAAATAGGAGTTTACGCAGCAAAAAAAGTGGGGAGGCTATTGCAGAATCAAAATACAAACAGTATGTAAATTTTGGCATGTCGTTTCTCCCAAACCTAAGCAGTCATTATGTTTCCGCCGAAGCATCGTTAAAACAAAAAATAATTAGTTCGATATTCCCTGAAAATTTAATTTTTGAAGAAAAAAGTTATCGAACTAATGCTATCAACCCTGCCATTTCTATAATATGCAGTGCAGATAAGGCTTTCAGAAATAAAAAAACAGGAATCTCTCAGCAAATTTTGAAAGATTCCTGTCAGGTGGTCCCGCCAAGAATCGAACTTGGATCTAAAGTTTAGGAAACTTCTATTCTATCCATTGAACTACGGGACCAA
>JAYTGY010000330.1:0-4230 GCA_043733065.1 Ferruginibacter sp. | reverse complement strand
AATTAAATACAGGCTCCGATTTTTAAGATACAACGCTAGATAGCTATTGAGCCAGCAGGAAGGTTGCATCTGTTCTACTTTAAATAGTAGAAATTATTTTAAACGAATACCTACAACAAAAACAGATGGCAAAAGCACAAGGCGGCAAGCAAACAGGAAAAGCAGCTGCAAAAAAAAGAGTAGTAAAAGTAGAAGCACATGGTGATGCACACATCGTTGCAAGTTTCAACAACATTATTATCAGTCTTACCAATAAGCAAGGGCAAGTAATTTCTTGGTCGTCTGCTGGTAAAATGGGTTTTAGAGGTTCTAAAAAGAACACACCATATGCAGCTCAAATGGCAGCAGCAGATTGTGCTAAAATAGCGTTAGATGCTGGTCTTAAAAAAGTAGATGTATTGGTAAAAGGACCGGGAAGTGGCCGTGAAGGTGCTATCCGTTCTTTATCTCAAAATGGTATTGAAGTAGCATCTATAAAAGATATTACACCTATGCCGCACAATGGTTGCAGACCTCCAAAGAAGAGAAGAGTATAATAAAGTTGAAAGTTGAAGGTTCAAAGTTGTGCCTTCAAATTTTGAGGTCTTAACCTTGAACTTTCAACCTTAAACATTCAACATATTAAAAAGGGTTCATCATCGATTTTTAAGATTTTTATGATGCTGAATCGTCACTAAAAAATCACACATTTAAACTATGGCACGTTATACAGGCCCAAAAACAAAGATCTCCCGCAGGTTTGGAGAATTAATTACCGGAAACGGAAAGTGGTTAACCAAAAATAGTGTTCCTCCAGGAATGCATGGTGCTACAAAAAAGCGTAAAACACCTAGTGAATATGCGCTTCAGTTATCTGAAAAGCAAAAAGCAAAATACACTTATGGTTTGTTGGAAAAACAATTCCACAAAACATTCGTAGAAGCTGCTCGTAGAAAAGGTGTAACAGGTGAGAACCTTATCAAATTATTAGAAGCACGTTTAGATAATACTGTTTACAGATTGGGTATTTGTATTAGCCGCCAAGGTTCACGCCAGTTGGTTAGTCATAAGCATATAACTGTAAATGGCGAAGTAGTAAACATTCCATCTTATAGTTGCCAACCTGGTGATGTAATTGGTTTGAAAAATAAATCTGCTGCCAACAAATCTATTACTGATAATCTTCGTGGAAAAAACCCTAAGCACAATTGGGTAGAGTGGAACGAAGCTGAAATGAAAGGTACTTTTATTACATATCCAGAAAGAGAAAGCGTTCCTGAAAATATTAAGGAGCAATTAATCGTGGAATTGTACTCTAAGTAAACTGTTAGACTTGAGATATTAGACAATAGATGTTAGACAAGTTTTAAAATTTTAGGGTTCTATCTCAATACTAAATACTCAATACTAAATACTCACTAATTTTTAAATTAAACTAAACAAATAAAAATGGCCATTTTTAATTTTGTTAAACCAGATAAAATAGTTCTACAAAAAGCAACAGATTTTGAAGCTCAGTTTGAGTTTCGTCCGTTGGAACCAGGATATGGTGTAACTATTGGTAACGCACTTCGTCGTGTATTGCTTAACTCTTTAGAAGGGTATGCAATTGTAGGAATAAACATAGCTGGTGCAGATCATGAATTTGCAACACTAAAAGGTATTACAGAAGACGTAACAGAAATGATTCTTAACTTGAAGCAAGTACGTTTCAAATTAAATGGTGATCACGAAATTACTTCTGAAAAAGTAACCCTTTCTATAAAAAATAAAACAGAATTTACTGCAGGCATGATTGGTGAAGCTACACCAATGTTTGAAGTAATGAACCCTGAATTATTAATTTGTACTTTAGATAGCAGCGCTAAACTTGATATCGATATCACAATTGGTCGTGGTCGTGGATATGTGCCTGCTGAAGATCACAAAGAAAAAAGTAACATTTTTGGTTATATACCAGTGGATGCTATTTACACACCAATAAAGAATGTAAAATATCTTATTGAAAATACAAGGGTAGAACAACGTACCGATTTTGAAAAATTGGTAATGGATGTTGTAACCGATGGTACCATTCACCCTGAAGAAGCGGTGAAACAAGCTAGTCGTATTCTTATTCAGCATTTGATGATTATTACTGATGAGAATATTACTTTCGATACCAAAGAAGATAAGAAAGAAGATATGGTAGATGAGCATACTTTACAATTGCGTAAAATGCTAAAAACACCATTGGAAGATTTAGATTTATCGGTTCGTGCATTCAACTGCTTGAAAGCGGCTAAAATTAATTCTTTGAGCGAGCTTGTACAATATGAGCAAGAAGACTTGATGAAGTTTAGAAACTTTGGTCAAAAATCTTTGAGCGAAATAGATGCAGTATTGCAAGATAGAGGATTGAGCTTTGGTATGGACTTGAGCAAATTAAAGATAGACGACGAGAATTAATTTGCTAATTAGCCAATTCGATAATTTGCTAATTAAACACTTGCGACATTTGAATACTGTTTGATTTGAAAAAATTAGCAAATCAGCACATTAGCAAATTAGCACATTATAATTATATCACAAGCCTATAATTCCTGACACGGTATAGGTGAATTAAAAACAAAAAAGTCATGCGTCACGGAAACAAACAAAACAACCTTAGTAGAACAGCTTCTCACAGAAGAGCGTTATTAATGAACTTAGGCTGCCAATTAATTACTTACAAAAGAATTACTACAACTGTAGCAAAAGCAAAGGCACTTCGTACTTACATTGAGCCGCTTATTACAAAAACAAAAGCTACCGATAGCAAAGAAGCTATTAGTCACAATCATCGTATTGTGTTTAGTTACTTAAACGATAAAGCTGCGGTAAAAGAATTGTTTACAGTAGTTGCTCCAAAAGTAGTTGGTCGCCCTGGCGGATACACACGTATCATAAAGCTTGGTGCACGCCAAGGTGATAACGCTGAAATGGCAATGATTGAGTTGGTTGATTTCAACGAAATTTATGGTAAAAACATTGGTACAGCTACAGAGCCTGCTAAGAAAACTCGTAGAAGTGGAGCTGGTAAAAAGAAGACTGATGAAGCAGTTGAAGAAGTTGCAATAGAAGCAACTGAAGCTACTAACGAACCAACAACAGAAGCATAATTTATGTATTTATAAAATTTATATAAGGCTCCGATATTTTTATCGGAGCTTTTTTTATATCATTGTAAAAAATAAAAAGTAGATATTATTCAATGGCAAATAACAATTCTAAAAAAGCAACATTATTGTTGGAAGATGGTACACTAGTTGCTGGAACTGCTTTCGGGAAAATTGGCACTACCACTGGCGAAATTTGTTTCAACACTGGTATGACGGGTTACCAAGAAGTATTTACAGACCCGAGTTATTATGGGCAAGTTTTAATAATGAATAGTGTGCATACTGGTAACTATGGTGTAAATGCTGATGATGTGGAAAGTGATAGCGTAAAAGTAAAAGGAGTAATCGGAAGAAATTTAGAAGAAAAGTTTAGCCGTTTTTTAGCCGATGATTCTTTACAATCTTATTTTGAAAAACAACATGTAGTAGCAATAAATGGAGTTGACACTCGTGCGCTTGTAGCACATGTACGTGAGAAGGGTGCTATGAATTGCATCATATCATCTGAAACGGATGATGTAGCGTTATTAAAAAAACAATTAGCAGAAGTACCATCTATGGCGGGTTTGGAGCTAGCATCGGTAGTGAGTACAAAAGAAACATATACATTGGGAGATGAAAAAGCTGAAGTAAGAGTAGCCGTGTTAGACTTTGGTATTAAAAAAAATATTTTAAATTGTTTAGTAGAGCGAGGTGTGTACGTAAAAGTGTTTAATGCTAAAACAAGTTTTGAAGATTTGGAAAAATTTAATCCAACAGGATATTTTATAAGCAATGGCCCTGGCGATCCTGCACCAATGGATTATGCTATAAAAACAGTAAAGCAAATAATGGCTGCCGATAAACCATTGTTTGGTATTTGTCTTGGACATCAGTTACTAGCTCTGGCAAATGATATTCCTACCTATAAAATGAAAAATGGGCACAGAGGATTAAACCATCCTGTAAAAAATATTATTACTGGTAAGAGTGAAATATCTACACAGAACCATGGCTTTGGTGTAGATGCAAAAGCGGTTCATGAAAACCCTAATGTAGAAATAACACATGTAAATTTGAATGATGATAGCATAGAAGGGATACGAATAAAAAATAAAAAAGCATTTTCTGT
>JAYTGY010000329.1:0-3731 GCA_043733065.1 Ferruginibacter sp. | reverse complement strand
TAGGGTATTACTTACCACAGCATTGCTAAAAGCAGTAGCTACAGAACTTGCATCTACATACAAAGTAATCTGTCCACTTTTTCTGGTAACAGCTACATGATGCCAATTGCCATCATTTACAACAGGTCCACTGCTTACTGCAGCAGCATATTGTGACACACCTGCACCACTTATCTCAAACTGGAGTTTACCATTAGCTATTTGCATGTTAAGAATGTTATCTCCATCACAAGCCCCTCTTTTTGAAATGAGGTAAACGAAAGGTGATAAGGTACGTACATTCATTTCTATGGAGAAATCACCAGAAAAATTCCCAAGGGTATTATTGATAGTTACATAGTCATTTACTCCATCAAAGTTTAATGCACCTGCCAAATTACAGTTGTTAACTGTTACACTTGTTGCTGCTGATGTTGCAGAACAACCATTGGCAGTTACTGTTACACTATAATTTCCTGAAGCCGTTACATTGATTAATTGTGTGGTGGCTCCTGTACTCCATAAATAGGAACTTCCAACACTTGAGGTTAAACTTACACTTCCACCTTGGCAAAATGTTGTTGCTCCGCTTGCAGTAATACTTGCTGTTGGTAAGGGATTTACTGTTACACTTGTGGCTGCAGATGTTGCAGTACTACCTCCTGCAGTTGTTACAGCTACTGAATATGAACCAGCAGCAGTTACCGTAATTGACTGTGTGGTTTCATTGTTACTCCACAAATAACTTGCTCCAGCATTGGCTGTTAAAATTACTGAACCACCTGCACAAAAAGTTGTAGGTCCATTAGCCGTAATGGTGGCAGTTGCTACCTCAGTTCTTGTTACTGTAGTGGTATATGTTTTTGTAGTAGTACCATCTTGTGCAGTTACCAATACATCTATGGTATTGCTGCCTATATTTAATGATAAAGAATTTGAAGCACTGCCACTTGCAACAGTAGCATAAGCACCACCATTTACCCTTACTTGTATGGTTGCATTGGCATCGGTTTTTGTAGGAGTAACTGTTATACTAGTTGAAGTAGTGTTAGCTGTATAAGCTGTTGTGGCACTTGCAAAGGCAGGACTTAATGTACCCGAACTTAAGGTTAGATTATTTAAATTAGCATTGCTGCTGATGCTAGATACTGGATCTGCATTACGATAAATGGAAAGATTCGTTGCACCAAAAGTGGCTGAAACGAAATCGGGTCTGCCATCTCCATCCAAATCACCTAAGGCTGATGAATAACTATATCCACCACTTCTGGAAAAATCTACATTGGTTGCAAAGCTGCTGGTATTTATACTGCCCGAACTGGCAGTATTGCGAAATACTGAAATGTTCGCTGGATTAGCATATCTTGCTTTAAATGCTACTAAATCGGGTTTACCATCGCCATCTAAATCGCCAATGGCTGTACCTGAAACACCATAGTTTTTTATCAAGGTTGATGGTGTTGCAAAACTAATTGTTGAGCCTGATGTGGTGTTTTTATATAATATAATTCCATCACCATTAGGACTTGAATAAGGAGCAACCACCATATCAAGTTTACCATCACCATCTACATCGCAAATTGATATTCGGGAATTAGGATATACGGCAGAGAAAAGAGCACCTTCAACCATTGTGAAGTAGGGTTGGGTATATACAAGGTTAATTACAATATTACCATTGCTTGAGGCATTCAAAAAAACTTTTAGACTAACAAAGTAGCCAGGAGCCCTAGAATCCGAAATAGCTACAATATCGGGCTTTCCGTCGTTATTAAAATCTGCAAATGAAATTGAAGATAGCACCCCATCCGCTCCAATTACATTAATACTTGTTATAGCAAAACTAAAACTTCCAATACCCGAGGTATTACGTAATGTTGCTAAATTGGTTCGATTACCTACTGCTAAATCTAGTTTACCATCACCATCTATATCCGCTATGGCTACAGAATTAACAAAACCACTTGTATAATGTGGTATAGTCACATCTACTTTAGCTGCAAAACTGCTGGCATTTATGCTACCAGGTGTGGCGGTATTGCGTAAGATAGAAATCGTATTTGAACCATTACCTGCCACCGCCAAATCGGGTTTACCATCACCATCTAAATCTCCTACGGCAATTCCAATGGCAGCAGTCGCAGTAGCAAAATCTACTTTAGCGGCAAAACTGCTAGTACCAATACTACCAGGCGTGGATGTATTTCGAAATACCGATACGCCCAAACCATTTGCTACTACAATATCGGGTTTGCCATCGCCATCAATATCAGAAATAACCACATAAGAGGAACCACTCTGAACAAGATTTACTGGTGCTTCAAAATCAGTGGTGGTAAAGCCTGTTTTTACTGGGCTATAAGTAGGTGTAAACTTTAACCTACTGTTAGCTGCTAAACCTGTGCTTGTGTTTAGCAAAGTAATGTAATCTAAAGTTGCACCACTAGGTACTGTAATAGTTACACTAGTTGCAGTAGCTGCGATTACTGTGGCTTTGGTTGCCCCACAAAACACTATATTATTAGCTGCTGTGGTGTTAAAGCCTGTACCTGTAAGGGTTACAGCATCGCCAGGTTTGCCTGTTAAAGGGCTAAAACTGGTAATAACGGGTGCTTGTGCATTAATTTGTGTAATGCCTAAAAATGCTAGTAGGCAAAGCAGGAGAAACTGTTTCATTGCAGTTGGTAGTTTTGGTTTATGATTTATATTTAAAATATTTATTTTGAAAATAACAAAACATAGTTTTATTATTACTTTACTTAATCTTTTTACTAACAGCTTCAATTATATGAACCTTATTCTCTCACACATTTTAATAAATAATAACTTTTAATAACATACTAATAAATACATTCCATAGAGTTAAGAATGCTTATTTTTTTTATGCCTAATTATGCATGTTATTTAAAATATAATTTCTGTATTTTTTATAAAAAATCATTCAAATTATTTTGAATTTTATGCTTCAATTTTACAAATTAAAACATGTTCTACAATAATTAATTTTTTGTGAAAATATGGAAAAATATTTAATTGTAACACACTTAAATTAGGGGGGGGTACACTTTTATTACCCTAAATATCACGATTTTATACTAAAATTTTGGATAAAAAAATGTAAAGAGAGTAAAGCAAAAACAATAAATTAAGCCTAAAAATTGCTCGTATATTTTATCTTTCTCTTAGCTACAATTGAACTACTGGGCAATTATTTAAATTAAAAATTAAAAATTAAAAACTAAAAAAACTAAAAACTAAAACCCAAGAAACTAAAAAAGCAAAAAAACAAAATTTTCTTAAACGAATCAACTAATCAACCAATAATAAAACCCAATGCAAAACAAGCAATAATATTGACTGCAAATGTGCCAAAAGGGAAATGAGAATTATGAAAAGCGTTTACCCATTTGCCCAATAAAAACCTAACTAAGCTTCCTAAACCACCACCAATAAAAACATAGATTAGTTCCTTCATGGCTTCAAATTTATACTAATTCTTTTTGTGATATACAATGCTACTGATATGGCTATAATACCGCTTATTAAAAACGTATATGATGCCCCAAATTGAAACCAAATAAAACCTGCGAATGTACTTGCGAATAAAGTTGCAATACTTTGAAAGGCTGTATATGTGCCTATTGCTGTTGCTATTTTATTTTTTTCGCAAACATTAGTTATCCATGCTTTGGCAATTCCTTCGGTGGCTGCTGCATAAATTCCATAGAGAAAAAATAAACCAAAAAAAATTA
>JAYTGY010000328.1:0-5155 GCA_043733065.1 Ferruginibacter sp. | reverse complement strand
CATCCGTTTTTATTAGTATTCATTCTTGGCAAAAAAAATCACATAGACCCACCTTTTACCAGCGGCGATTCAATAAACAATTCTTCGGGCTCAGCATTTCCGTTTAAACAATTCATCATTTTTGTAAAAGCAAGTTTGCCTAGTTTGTATCCACTCGTTTCTATGTAAGTAATTTCGGGTGTGTATATTTTTGGTAAAAATCCATCGCTCAATGTTATTACAGAAACATCTTCTGGCATATTTATTTTTAATTCGTTTAAGCTTTTCATTACTCCAATCAAAATTTCATCACTCATACAAAAAACAGCATCTGGTTTTATTTTCTTTGTGAAATATTGTTTAGTTGTTTTTTTTGCTTCTTCGTGCGAGCTACAATATTCATTAAATGTTACGACTGTTTTTTGCAAGGACATTATTTTTTGAAAAGCTTTAAATCTTGTACGAGTAATGGATAAATTTTCGTTGCCAAAAATGGACAATATTTTTTTCTTTCCTTTTTTTAATAATAGTTCTGCAGCCAATTTTGCCGCTTGTTCATCTGCCACACATATTTTATTATACTGATTACCTTCTGGCACTTTATCAAAAAACACAAGGGGTATATCTGCTTCTTTAAATTTATCAAACGCATCCATAGATGTGGTTTGTGTAGATAAGCAAACAAACAAACCCGAAATTCTGTTTTGCCTGCAAATGCGCAAACTATTCTTTTCAATTTCGGCATCGTTGCTAGACTGTAGTATCATAAGCGAGTAACCACTACGCCTACACTCCTGCTCTACTGCAGATATAACAGAATCGTAAAAAAAACCAGATAGCGTTGGAACGATTAGACCAAATGCATTGTTCTTTTTAGATCGGAGACTGATGGCATTAATATTTGGTTCGTATTCTAAAGTACTTGCAAGTTCATTTACTCGCTTTTTTGTGTTTGCAGAAATATCTGGATGGTCTTTTAAAGCTCTCGACACAGTAGAAATGCTTAATCCCAGCACTTCTGATATTCTTTTTAGTGTTATAACTTCCATTTTATTTGGGGGTTTGTTTTAATCTTGTCACAAAGTAAAGGTTTTTTCCCCTGCAAACAGTTGCGCAAACGATTGCGAAATGTTAAAAGAATTAACAATTATTTAATTCAAAATAAAGGTTCTAAATTTAGACCACCAAATTAAAAAACAAAATATATGAATGTACGATTACTTGCTAGGAGGCTAAAATACGCCGCAATCCTATTAGTTCTGCCATTTTTAGTAAATGCGCAGCAAAAAACCGTGACTGGTAAAGTTACAAGCGACAAAGATGGCGCCGCTATAAGTGGAGCTACTGTGCTTGCCAAAGGTTCTAGTAAAGGAACCCAAACCTCAGCCGATGGAGCCTTCGTGTTAGAAGTTCCTACAGCTACGAAACAATTGGTAGTATCTTCTGTGGGTTATAGTTCGCAGAATGTATCTATTGGTGCTGATAACACTGCAAGTGTGGTGTTGAAGGCGAGTAATGATGGGTTGGCAGAGGTTGTAGTTGTGGGTTATGGTACGAGAAAGATTAAGGATGCGACTGGTTCAGTTGCTGCAATTACTACAAAAGACTTCAACAAAGGTCAAATTTCTACTCCTGAGCAATTGTTCCAAGGTAGAACGCCAGGCGTTGTAGTAACTCCAAGTAGCGGTGAGCCAGGTGCAGCTGCTACTATTAACATCAGAGGTACATCTTCTGTACGTGGAAACCAACAACCTCTTTATGTTGTAGATGGTGTTCCAATAGACGGTGGCGGTAATGTTGGTTCGGCAAGTGGTATAGAAGGAAATTCTACTCCAAAAAATCCATTGGCATTTATAAACCCGAATGATATAGAAAGTATAAACATCCTAAAGGATGCATCTGCTGCTGCTATTTATGGTTCTAGAGGTGCAAATGGTGTTATAATAGTTATTACTAAAAGTGGTAAAGGAAATAAAGGTTCTTTAACTTTTGGCATTAGCACAAGTATTGCTACAGTTGCAAAAAAATATGACCTTTTAAACTCTGCAGATTTCTTAAAAGGAATTTATGATTTAAAATTAAAATCTGGTCAAACACCTGCTGTAGCTGCTGCGGCAATTGCAGGAGCTCCTATTAATAGAGGTGCTAGTACTGATTGGCAAGATGAAGTTTTTAGAACTGCAATATCTAAAAATGTAAACCTTGGTTGGGGCTTTTCTCGTAATGGAACTTCATTACGTTTAAGTGGATCTTATGATAACCAACAAGGTATTGTAAAAAGAAGTGGATTAAAAAGAGCAACAGTAAGAGCTAACTTTGGTCAAACTTTCTTAGAAAACAAAGCACTTAAATTAGAAATTAGCACTACATATTCTAACGTAAAAAACAGCTATGTTGCTAATTCTAACAATGCCGGTTTCCAAGGTAGTTTAATTGGTGCTATGATTTCTATGAACCCAACTGTACCTGTAAAAGGTGTAAATGGAATGTATGCAACTGATGGTAATGCAAGAAACCCTGCAGCTATCATTAACTTGTTTGACGATAATGACAATATTAATCGTATTCTTTCTAATATTAGCTTGAGTTATAAAATTACACCAGAGTTAACTTTTAAAACTACTGTTGGATTAGATTATTCAAATGGTGTACGAATTTCTTTTGCAGATCCTCGTTTACCTAGTGCATTTAATGGTACAAATAATGTTTTTGGATGGGATTACCAAAATAGTATAACTGGAAACGGTAGAGCAAGTAATCAAATACAAAAAACTTCTAATAATTTGTTTGAAAATACATTATCGTATGACAAAACTTTTGGAGGTAAACACAATATAAATGTTCTTGCAGGTGTTGCATCTCAAAAAACAACTACCGACTATTCTAGCCAACTTCATTGGGGTTTAGCTGCACCAGTAACTTCAGTTGCTGATGTTTTTGTTAAAGATTTTGCAGCTTTTAAAAATCATAGAGTTGGTGCAGTACCATACTATGGAGAATCTAAATTAGGTTCTGCATTTGGTAGAGTTAATTATATTTATGATGATAAATATTTATTAACTGCAACAATGCGTAGAGATGGTAGTGCAAGATTTGGTGCTAATAACAAATTTGGAGTTTTCCCTGCATTTGCTGCTAAATGGAAAATACTAAATGAAAAATTTGCCAACAGTTCTCTTGGTAAAATATTTAGTGAATTTAGTGTAAGAGCAAACTGGGGTAAAATAGGTAGTCAAGATAATATTGGTGATTTTGCTGCTGTTAATCTTACCCAAACTTGGGTAACAGATGCTACTGGTGCAGTAAGAACTGCCAATATTAATACTGCTAACCCAGATTTGAAATGGGAAGAATCTACAACTACTGGTGTTGGATTAGATTGGTCTACAAAAAACAAGAGGGTAAGTGGTACTTTAGATTATTTTAAAACAGATAGAAAAAATGTAATTGTATTTACGCAAGTACCTGGAGGTTTTTCAGGTGTTGGTAATTGGTTTGCTAACTTACCTGGTGTAGTTACAAACACTGGTTTAGAATTCAGTTTAAATGCAATTCCTGTAAAATTTAAAAATTTCTCTTGGGATGTTAATTACAACATGACTTTCTTAAAAAATAATATTAAAGGAATTGACGTTCCTATTAACACAGGTGAAGTTAACGGACAAGGTTTGTCTGGTGCTTATGCCCAAACCATAAGAAGCGGATATCCGTTATTTAGTTGGGTAATGCCTGTATTTTCTGGTTTTGATGCTAATGGCCTTGCATTATATGAAAAAGGTGCAGCAGATCAAGTTCTTGGAAGTGCTTTACCTACATTCATTATGGGTATCACAAACAATATTAATTACAAAAGATGGAATGCAAGCATTTTCTTAAACGCAGCTACTGGTTTTTATGTATATAACAATACTGCAAATGCATTATTTTTAGCTGGCAGTTTAAACACTGCTCACAATATTGATTACAAATCTTTAAGAGCTGGTGAAAACTTTCTTAACCCTGGTTCCGTATCTTCTAGATTCTTAGAAAAAGGTGATTTCTTAAGAGTATCGAATTTATTAATAGGTTACGATTTTAGAATTAAAAATAAGTACATCAAAACTTTAAATGCTAACTTATCTGGTCAAAACCTTGCTTTATTTACTAACTACAGCGGATTAGATCCTGAAGTAAACGTAGATAAAGGTTTGAATGGTTCTCCTTCGAGAGGATTTGATTATGCAGGTTATCCTAAAGCTAGAACTTGGACTCTTGGATTTAATATTGGATTTTAATTAACTTTAAATAATAAATAATAAATAATATGAAACATTTTAAAATAACAAACAAAAGTCTACTACTTGGTGCTGCGATAGCAGTATCAATGGCTTCTTGTAGCAAGTTAGACCCCTCTGCAAAAAATGCCCAAGAAATTATAGAGGCTACAGCTGATGCTCCAGTTCCAGCTCCTTCTATTGGATCTGTTTACAACCAGTTAAACCAATTTGTAGGCCAAGGAAACTGGTTTGCAATGAATGAACATTCAACTGATGAGTTAATGGGCCCAACAAGAGGAACTGACTGGGATGATTTTGGTACTTGGCGTAAGCTTCATTTGCACACTTGGGATGGCTCACATAATCAAGTAAATGATACTTGGAATGGTTTACAATCTGCATTGTCTAGCTCTACATTACTAGCAGAGTCTACCACTGCAGCTGCAGCTGATAAAAATGAAGCTAGATTTTTGAGGGCTTTTTATTCGTATCAAACAATTGATTTATTCGGACAACTACAACACAGACCTGCAACAGCTTTGAGTAAGGTATTACCATTTGTTTATACCCGTTCAGAAGCTATTGATTATTTAATTGCTGAACTTACTGCAGTTATTCCTACTTTACCAGCATATACTCCTGCAACTAGAAATAAAGCAAGCAAAGAAGCTGCTCAATTTTTGTTGGCTAAAGCTTTATTAAACAAAGCAGTTTATAAAGCTTCTCCTGCTTCTCCAGCTGGTCCATTTACTTTTGCGAGTGCTGAAATGACACAGGTAATTACTTTGTGCAACCAAATAGCAACTAACGCAGCATTATCAGTAGATCCAAATTATTGGGATAATTTTGTATGGGATAATGGTACAAAATCCTCTGAGAATATTTTTGTACGTAAAAATAGCGATGGGATTAATATGGTA
>JAYTGY010000327.1:0-4327 GCA_043733065.1 Ferruginibacter sp. | reverse complement strand
GGAGGAAAGTTTTTTAAAGTAACATTTAGCGAAATGGATGGTACAGCTGAAGAAAACATTAGTACAATGAAAAGTATTGTTTCTGATAAAGAACTCAATCCTAGTTTCGACAAATTTGAAGCAGATGAAAAGAATGGCTTTTTAAAAAAGAACAAAGAAGGTAAGCTTGCTTTTTCGTGCTTTTCTGATGCAAATGGCAAAACCATATTGGCACAAGAAGGTATGCAATATGATCTTTCGCCAGACCAATTTAGCGATTATAGTGCCGAAGATGTAAAAGTAATGTATGAAGCTGCAAAGGCTACCAAAGCAAAATAAAAATATTTTATACTGATTTTAGTAAAAAAATAATTTAACATAAAAAAGAGATTTTTAAGTACAAACTTAAAAATCTCTTTTTTATTAAATACAATATCCTATTCTAAAAATGAAGGAAAAAGTAAGAATGCGATTACTCATTTTTTTTAAAAGTTCTAAAGCTTTATGACTGAATGGTTGCTACAAAATCCGAAAATATCTGCTACATCCTAATACTAATTATGTGTTATTGGAATATCTTAAAAAAATAATTAAAGTTATTTTTTTAAAGTTTTAGTTTCATATAACTTAGTTATCCTCTCGAAAAAAAATAAAGTATATTTTTTTTACTTAAAACTCTTATAACATTGTCTTATAATCTTGTTACCAAATTGGGTTATTTACAAAAATTTATTTTAAACAATTTACATCGATTACTTTTCTTTATTGAAATTAGAAATTTCAATAAAGTATTCGTCTTATTTATCTCTATTTAAATAAAAAAGTTAATATTATTTTTTATAAAAAATGCTTTTCTTTGAAAAAAGATTACAAAAAAAAATGAAAGAAAAAAATATCTATTTAACTTTTTCCGTTACGCTCTTTTTAATACTATGCAATTATATTTATAATCTAATTACTGTTTTTATTTTAGACTCAAGTGAGCATTTGCCTTTAGAGTATAATAGAATAATCAATTTTTTAATTGACCTTTTAGGCATGGTGGGTATAATAATTTTTGTTGTATCCAATTTTACAAAATCTAGTTTGCTTCGTTTTTTTTTCTGTATTGAAATATTCTCATTTCCTATTTCTATTCATTACTATTATAAAATATTTACTCATCAATTAGATATTGGAGATCATAAATTTCCGATAAACAGCACACACTATTTATATTTTGCACTCTCTTTAATAACCATGTGCATAGCTTTGCTTGGATTATTGCATTTAAAAAAGAAAAGAACACTACTATTAAAACAATATTCTATCGATTCTGAAACAATTGCAGAATTTTCGCCTGCGCCTTCGGGCATTAGATTTGCCAATAGATTTATTGACTTATTGGTTATTTATTTAACTATTTTTAGATTTTATAAATATTTTTTTAGAGAAAACGATTGGGCAGACAACCTATATTTATTGGTATTGATAGAACTTTTTGTTTTCCTTTATTATTATCTACTTTTAGAAATAATATTTAAAACAACTGCTGGCAAATGCCTCACCAATACTATTATTGTAAATGCTAGTGCAAGCAGTCCTAGCATTGGCCAACTCATAGGGCGAACTTTTTGTAGGTTAATTCCTTTTGACGCTTTTAGTTTTTTAACAAAAAATAAAAGAGGATGGCATGATACTATTACGGAAACTTACGTTTGTCAATCGATACATAAAGATGAAAATGAAGTTTAATTTATTTTTTAATAATTTAGACATTAAATTGTACCATTTACCAAAACTAAAATAGATAAACATGGCTACTGGCAAACAAAAATTTATTGCTTTTATTGCTGTAATACCTATAGTTATAGGCATAGCTGCTATTGGAATTAAGATTAAAAAAAATAAAACAATTGCACGTTTTGAGCACCCCAAAAATGGGCAGATATATACTACAAAAAATGGCGCATATTTTCGATACAAAAAAATAAAAAGTATTAGCAAAGATTCTATTAGCTTTTATTTATCTAATTATGAAGGGATAAGTGGTGATAAATTATCAGAGATTCTAGAAAAACAAGATGCTTTTAGTGAGGAAATAAAAAATTATAGTAAAGATGATTTAAAAAAAATGTTAGACGCCGAATTTGGAGACAACTCCATCTATAATATTACAGATACAGATAATTAATTTATACATTTACTATCCCTTTAAAAATTAATTGGAAGTTAAATTTTACCAAAATAAAACTCAAAAAAATGAACAAATTAAAATCAGTTATTTACGCAGTATTTGGAATAATTGTATGTAGTTTTCTTGCTAAAGGATGCTTTAAAGATTATGCAAAGGGTGGCAATAAAACGACAATAGCCAACTGCGAAAAAATAATTGCAGATAAAAGTTATACCACTGGTGAGTTAAACCCAAACTACACCGAAGTGACAGTTAAAATAATGCGTATTCCAACTAAAACCTATCAATGTACTTATTCTTTTAAAGTAGAAAACAACCTATATGGTGGTGCTCATACATACACTACATTGCCTACAAGCGATACGCTAAAAGTATATTATTTAAAAAGCAATCCTAAAATAAATTATTTAGACCCTGCAACACTTTTAAAAGAAGAAAAAAATAAAAACACTTCTAATGGCGATTTATATTGGGCTATTGGGTGGTGTTTTATGGTGCTTTTAATGTTGGTATCATTAATTGGTGCATTCAAAAACAAAAAAGAAACTGAGACTCCCGAATAATCACTTTCAAAAAATAAAATCATTATAGCTATAATGCAAAAGGTTCGTATAAAACGAACCTTTTTTTATTATAAAAAAAATCTATAAAAAATTATTTCAGCCCATCTATTACTTTATTCACTGTTTCCAAATCGGACTTAGACGCTTTAGGATTATCTTTTACTTTATTGGCAAACTCCAAAGCTTTCTCTTTATTGCCAAGGCTCTGATAAGATTCTGCAGCGTTAGTTTGATGTACAAGCGATGTTGGATCTAAATCTGCAGCCATTGAATAATCCTTAGCTGCATTTTCATAATCTTGTTTCATAGAATAAGCGCCACCTCTTTGGTCAAGTATATCTGCCTTATCCGCTCCTTCAAATCTGCTCAAATTAGCAGTGGCAATAGCAATCATATCATTAAGCCTATTGCTTAAAATCATACCGCCAAGTTTGTTTGTAATTTCCATACTTGTACCTACTGTATCTGTAGCCTTAAGTACATAACTTGCTGCTGCTTCTTTTTCTTTCTCTTTATCTCCGCCAGCAAATTTCCCTATAAGGCCTAGCGCAATTAGCAATAAAACAATTGCTACAATTTTGTTTTTCTTTGTTGGTTTGTTTGTTTCCATTTTGTTAGTTTTTTTTGGTATTCCCAAATATATGCATTTTATTAATTTAACATATTTACTGCAACAATTTTTTTAGAAGACTAGATACAGAATGCTTGCGTTTTATTAGAATCAGAAAAGGATTTCCTTTTAGATTTTCCTAACTCCCAATCAATTAAAATCATCCTCATTAAAATCTTCCTCACTAAAATGCTCGCTACCCATATTGAGCATACTACCCATTAAATCTTTAAACTCTATTTTACCATCAATAAACTTTTTACTAATAAGCGAGTGTGCAGCAAGCCCGTGAAGAACAAGCTCCATCAACAATGCCGTTTCTTTTTCATCTAAAGCATTGTAATGTTTTTTTACCAATGCATGCAAGCCATTTACTTTGTACAACTTTTGTACTTTATCATCGTCTTTTGTTTCTAAAAATAAATTGAGTGAATTGCCAGCATCAAACCAACTTGTAATGGCTTTGTACGGATTTTCCTGTTGCTCTTTTGTTTTTCTTTTCTTCAACGTATCTGGGTCAGGGAAATATTGTTTGAATTGTGTACGAATGGCTTTCTCCAATAAATTAAATGAAACTTGATAAGGCCCTTCTTGTTCGCCTTCATACACCAATTCTATTTTACCAGTTATAGATGGAATAATGCCATTCAAATCGCTCAGCCAAACATGCGTTGTAGCTTCATCATTTATTATAGCTCTGCGTTCTGCAGCGCTTACTGCATTCTCGTAGGCAGCAATGGTAAGCCTTGCACTCACGCCACTTTTCTTATCTACAAATTCACTTTCTCTGGCTTCAAATGCTACTTGTTCTATCAATCTTTTTATAAGATCGCTAACAAGTACTCTTTCTTTTTGTGCATCGTTTATGCTAGCTTCTTGCTCTGTTATTTGTAAAGCTGTTTCCAATGTTTTTGGATAGTGTGTCAAAATCTGACTTTCAATTCTATCTTTCAATGGCGTTACAATACTTCCACGATTGGTATAATCTTCTGGATTAGC
>JAYTGY010000326.1:0-9402 GCA_043733065.1 Ferruginibacter sp. | reverse complement strand
GCAAAGTTATGCTATTAAGAAAAAATGTTTGGTAAAATACTTAAATTTTCGAAAAAACATTTTCAAAAATTTTCCATTAAAAAAAGCCGCACAATTTGTACGGCTTTATAAAACTTAAAATTATAAATGTTAATCTTTCAATTTCATATTCAATTCTACCCTTCTATTTTTTGCTTTGTTTGCTACAGAATTATTTTCTACCAATGGTTTTGTATCACCATATCCAGTTGCTATCATTCTATCTGCATCAATTCCTTTTTTAATAAAATAATTTTTTACAGCAGCGGCTCTTTTATCAGACAATATTTGATTTTTATCTGCCTTGCCAGTATTGTCTGTATGCCCATCTATTATTAATTTATAATCGCCATACTCATTTAATATTTTCACCACTTCATCTAATTGTTTAAATGATATTGGTCTAATAATATCTTTACCAACTTCAAATTGTATGCCTTGTGCCGCAAAATTTAATTTTTTAGTTACGACTTCAGAAACTCTCGGGCAACCATCATTATCAACTGGCCCTGGTTTATCAATACACTTATCATTTTTATCGGCTACCCCATCTGCGTCAGTATCCGGACAACCTTTTAATGCAGGTAAACCTTTTAGAGTTGGGCATTCATCTTCGCTATCTTGTACACCATCGCCATCGGTATCAGCACAACCATCAAACGCTTTTATACCTGCAATAGTTGGGCATTTATCTTCGCTATCTTGTATGCCATCAGCATCAGTATCTGGACAACCATCAAATGCTTTTAATCCAGCAATGGTTGGGCATTTATCTTCGTTATCAAAAATGCCATCGCCGTCTGTATCTTTTGGTGCTTCTGCTTTTGGAGTTTTTACTTCCTTTACTGGTTCTGGTGTTTTGTCTTCATCATCTTTATTTTTTCTATATTTTGGTTTTTTGTAAGGTATAGCCGCATGCAAACCCATATATATATTTGCACTTGTAAATTTGCTTAAGCCTGTTGCGCTGCTTATCAAATCATCGCTGCCTAAATAAAATATTCCTAACCTTAATCCTATTCCCACTTTTACATCTTGCGATAATGCGTTGTAAGAAATAGGTAAACCAGCATCTAAAAATGTACTTTCAAATCTTGGAGTAATTACTGCTTGAAAAGCTGTTCTTGTACCGTTTGTTTTATCACCAACAAGCCCACCAGTAAACAATGCGTTTACATAAATATGTTTCGAAAATTTATAATCGCCATATAATGTAAAAACTGTTGGCGCTTTTATTTTTGTGGTAAGACTATCTTTAGTATATTTTGCTCCAATAGATTTAAAATATGTTGACTGATCATCAAACCCAATATTTGCAGTATCTACTCTAGGTGTAGGTGGAGTTCCTGAAGGAAAATTTAATACGTAGTGTTCGTTTTCTGGAGATGTTTTATACTTAACCGAACCAACATCTTGTAGTGCAAAACCAATTTTAAATTTGTACTTGTTTTCATAATTTGCTGTTGAAATTTCTTCGGCGTCTCTATATTCATACACCGCACCAATATCAAATCCGAAACCGCTTCCTGCACCACCAAACAAAAGATTTTTTGATGTAGCATTGTCAAAATTTACTGAACTTCTAGATACATCTAACCCACCACTAAATTGCACGGTTGATGTAGCTGTATCGATTAATTTTACAGACAAATTATTTAAGCGTGCACTACTGTATGCAAGACCATTGTAACGTTTTAATGTTGCACCAACTTTTAAATAATTTTTTCCTTCATTTAAAACTTCTCTGCCATACACAATGCCTATTTCGGTAAAAATATGCGCATTTGTATTTACATTTCCGCTTGTAAACGTGGTGCCATTTCCAAGTTTTACTCCCCTAATTCCATCGTTTATAAACGTAAAATAATCTGTATTAATTCCACTTCCACTTGCTACAGTTCTAAATCTTGTGAGTAAACCAATTGCTTGCTTTTTCTTTTTGTTAATTTGCATCATAAAAGATGGGCCTCTTATTTCGCCTAGCAAATTAAATCCAACATTTTCTGTTCTATTATTTCTTGTAAAAACAATATCTTTCCCATTAAAAGCAGCATCCGTAAACGATTTAAAGTTTTTGATATAACCATAGTTTTGGTTTACTGCAAAATTGCCTGAGAAGAAATTTATATCCATTAGCATTCTATTATCTGCAATATTTGCAGGATTTATATACAAGCCATTTGTAGCTGCATAATTGCTGTTGGCAATTCCATAGTATCGTTGGGCTTGTGTAACACTCGCAATACAGAAGCATGCAAGGAAGAGAAAGCTGGTTTTTTTCATGATGTTGGTTTAGTTTTTAGTTCGATATTTAAAGTTGCTAAGTTGTAAATTGAGTAATGCAAAATATTATAAATGAGCAACTACATCCGTTATTTTATTGAGTAAAAGTAATGAGATTTTTTTAATAGCTTTATATTATGAAAAAAATTGCCTTTGGAATTATTTTTAGTAACTGGGTTTTATTTTTAATAGCGCAGCCTGCAAATATTATTAATACAAGAAAACAATACCAACTTTCTATAGACTCTAATTTGCAAAAAAAGTTAATAAACATAAATAAAACTATACCAACTATTATTTTAGACTTACGATACGGCACTAAAAATAATTTTACGAAAACAAAGCTGTATACAAAAGCTTATACAACTTATATGCGTGTGGCACCCGCCAATGCATTGTTGCAAGTACAAATTAATCTAGCAAAAAAAGGGTTGGGTATAAAAATATTTGATGCATATCGCCCATATACTGCTACAAAACTTATGTGGAATTTAATACACGATGAACGTTATGTAGCAAATCCTAAAAATGGAAGTAATCATAATAGAGGCTTAGCCATAGATCTTACAATTGTAAACCTAAAAACTTTACAAGAAATAGAAATGGGCACGAGTTTTGATAATTTTACCGATACAGCGCAGCATAGTTTTACACAACTACCCTACACGATTTTGGCAAATAGAAAACTTCTAAAAACCACAATGGAGCTTTTTGGTTTTACAGCTTTTGATACCGAGTGGTGGCATTACACTTGGCCTAATAATCAAAATTATGAGGTTATGGACCTAAGTTTTGGCAAATTAAACAAAATGGTTAAATAGTTTATTGTTATTACCTTATTGAAATTTTTTAAAAATACCTTTAGTAGAAATGAGAAATATCATACTGCAAAAGCAACCTTTTGTTAGTAAATTACGAATGTTATACTGACTAAAACATTAAAACCTTAAAAATTAAATAACAATATAAATTAAATATTTTGCCAAGCAGGCAACAGTTAATAGATATCATTAATGGTTGTGTAAAAGCAAAAAGGGAAAGTCAGAAGGAGTTTTATAAACTTTACTATGGTTTTGCTATTGGTATATGTATGCGCTATTGTCATAACCAAGATGATGCTATTGAGATTGTAAACGATGGCTACCTAAAAATCTTCAAAACGATAAACAGTTTTTCTCCTAGACATGAAAATGTAGAAGCCTCTGTAATGGGATGGGTAAAAAAAATAATGATTTATACTGCCATAGATCATTATAGAAAAAACCTTAAAAATAATTTGATAGATGAGATAAGCGATGTTCATTTTGGTTTATTAGATTTTAGTGAAACATCTATAGATGCGATGTCCTACAAAGAAATTATAGAACTAGTACAACAGTTATCCCCAACTTATAGAACTGTATTTAACTTATACGTAATAGACGGTTATAAGCATGAAGAAATTGCAAAAAAATTAAACATTTCTGTAGGCACATCAAAATCTAACCTTGCAAAGGCTAGGGTAAATATTCAGAAAATGTTAAAGACCACAAACATAAATTTGTATGAGCAGCGAAAAGCGATTTGAACATATTGAAAATAAAATAAAAGAAGCCGCCGAAAATAACCCAATTGTTTTTGATGAGAACGCATGGAAAAAAATGGAAGCTTTGTTAGATAAAGAAGATAAAAAAAAGCCTTTTGTTTGGCTTTGGTTTTTATTGCCAATACTGCTATTGGGTTCTTATGGTATATTTGTTTTTTGGAAGAGTACAAATATCAATACACATAATAATTTAGCACAAAATAAAATAGCGAAAACTACAAATAGCCCTATTGTTCCTGTTCAAGAAACATACAATAGAGAAACTCAGAAAGCCGATGATAAAAATATAAACTCAACTTCTTCAACAAATACATTAGCAACTTTTCAAACAAATAATATTACTACAAACTATTTTTATAGTAGTACAAAAAATAGCAGTATAAAAAAAGAAAAAACAAAAAAGTACAATACCATTTCATTTTCTAACAAAAAAAATACTAGTAAAACTAAAATAGATAATAGCGAAGTAATAAATGGTAAAGAAATAAATGATGTGGCACAAAATAAAAACCGCATTCGCAAATCAGCTAAAATTAAAGTAAATATTAAAGCTAGTGAGGTTACAGAAGATGAAACCAGAGTAGAAGAAATAAATAATTTACAAAAAGACAAAGTAGCCGTACAAGAAAAAATAAACAATCCTAAAACGGCTTCTAAAAAAGAAACAACTACAGCCATTACAAAAAATAGCACCACTAAATCGAAATCGGAAAACAAAAAAGAAAGTAAAGTAGGTTCACGCTTTTACTTGATAGCTGCAGCCGGTGGTGACATTGGTTCTGTAAAATTATTTTCTTTCAAAAACAATTCGGGAGTAGCAAAATACGGCTTTGGTATTGGGTACAACTTTAATAAGAAACTAAGCCTGCAAACTGGCTTTTACTCAAGTAGAAAAAAATATATTGCAGGCTCAACAGACTATAATGTAAAAGCAGGTACTTATTGGGCTACAGTGCCTATTACACAAGTAGAAGCTGCATGTTTAATTTATGAGATTCCAATATCTTTTCAATATAATTTTGTACAAAGAAAATCTTATAATCTATTTGCAGGTGCAGGCCTATCTTCTTATATCATGAAAAAAGAAGATTATAATTATTTTTATAAACACTACAATATGAATTTATCTAAGGAGTATAGTTATACTGGCAACCGGCATTTATTTTCTACAGCTTTACTTTCTGCAGGTATCGAAAAAAATATTTCTAAAAAGTTTGTTTTGCAGCTAGAGCCAACAATAAGTATTCCATTAAAAGGAGTAGGAGAAGGCGCAGTAAAATTATATTCAACATCATTATTATTGGGAATAAAATACCACCCATTTAAAAAATAATTAAATTGTTTTATAAAGTGAAACATTTTTTTAATAAGGCAACCCAAATAATATTTTAAACGTTTGTAAAAAAAATTAACTTCTATGCGTAATAATCTTTTAGTTACCCTGTCTGGTATTTTAATTTTATCAATTGCTGCAAATTTTATTTCGTGTAGCAAACCCAATACAACTCCACCTGTTGTAACTTGTGCAGATAAAACAATTGTAATTACAGGAATAACCACTGCTACATCTGGAGGTGCCGCAGCCGATGGCTCTATTTCAGTTTCGGCAACTGGTAGCACTGGTTTTACATATAATAATAATGGTGGTGCTTTTCAAGCTGCAGGTACATTTTCTAATCTTGCAGCAGGCAATTATACAATTACTGCCAAAGATGATGCAGGCTGTACAAGCACAAAATCATTTGCTATTAATGTAGGTGGAGCATGCCCAACAATTACAATTTCAACAGTAAATATAGCAAGCGATAAGTGCGCAAATACTGGTAGAATAACTGTTACAGCTTCGGGTAGTACAGGTTTTAATTATACTATTAATGGGGGAACAACTTACCAAACATCTAATATATTTAACTCCCTTGCAGCTGGTGCTTATACAGTAGGTGTAAGAGATGCTAATGGTTGTGTAAGCGGCAATACAACCACAGTAAATATTGCTACAGCAGGCACACTTTTTACAAGCGTAAAAGCACTTATGCTTGCTAATTGTGCATTGGCAGGATGCCACGGTGGTACTACTCCACAGAGTGGTATAAATCTTTCGGATGATTGTACAATAGTAGCTCAAAGCGTAAGAATAAAAGCAAGGGCTGTCGATGGAAACCCTTCAATCATGCCGGCATCAGGAGCTCTCACTACTGTAGATAAACAAAAAATTACAGATTGGATAAATGCCGGCGGACAACACAGTAATTAATTATTAATAGCGTGACCATATTTAAAAAATATACACTCTTAGGCATTACTGCAATTGTAGCCATAATAACTATATATGGTTATAGCGAATTCAATAGAAAACCTGAAGATTTAACTAATGTAAAACCACAAGCAATTGTAACAGCCGATAGTGTTGTTGCAGCATATGAAAATGATGAGGTGGTAGCCAATAAACAATTTTTAGGTAAAACGATAATGGTAAATGGTATGGTTACTGAAATTAATAACCAACAAGATACATTACTAAATATAACGCTCGGAGATAGTAATTATATGCATAAAGTGAGTTGTTTATTAGATAAACAACAATTGGATAAATTAAAACAATACAGTGTTGGAAAACTAATTTGCATTAAAGGTATATGCACTGGTTTTTTGGCAGATGTGGAACTAAACCGTTGTGTAATTGTGAATGCCGGTAAATAATAATGTAAAAGTTTATGAGATGTATTATAACAATATTCTTAATTTTTTTATTAAACATTTATAGCATTGCTCAAAATAGATTGGTTACAAAAACTGGTAGCATTTCGTTTTATTCTAAAACTGCTATAGAAAATATAAATGCCCACAATAATAAAGTATTGGCAGTGTGGGAAATGGCAACTGGCAAAATAGAATTTGCAGTATTAATGAAGGGTTTTGAATTTGAAAAAGCTTTGATGCAAGAACATTTTAATGAAAACTACGTAGAAAGCGATAAATATCCAAAAGCAAC
The DNA here is from genome assembly GCA_043733065.1 of Ferruginibacter sp. Taxonomy (GTDB): domain Bacteria; phylum Bacteroidota; class Bacteroidia; order Chitinophagales; family Chitinophagaceae; genus Ferruginibacter. The sequence goes on along the minus strand of JAYTGY010000326.1, from coordinate 2,524 downwards.
ATTTAAAGGTATAATAGAAAATGCTGCCACCATTACATTAACGGTAGATAAAAGTTATTCTTTGAAAGTGATAGGTGATTTAACTATACACGGTGTTACAAAACAAATAAACACAATAACTATAATTTCTGTAAAAAAAGGAACTGTAAGCGCATCAGCAAATCTTAGTATTTTTTTATCTGATTATAATATTAGAATTCCAAAAGTGGTGTCAGATAATATTAATAAAAAAATAGACATAGTAATAAACATAGCTGCTTTTAAAGCAATTTAATTTTTATTATAGCTCTACAATTAATTTATATGGAAAACAAATTTTTAGCACTAGTTTTTTTAATCGTTTGTTTTTTTAAGGCAAATGCGCAAAACGAATCTTTGATTTCGAGTTTGGAGGATAGTACACCTGTTATACAAAAAATAACAGGTGCTTTTAAATCTACCAGAGTTATAAATGCTCACTCTATAGAAATGTTGGGTAAAGGAAATTTAGATTTTAGAATACTCCATCGATTTGGGTTTGTAAGCACAGGTATTAAACAATTTTTTGGATTAGACGCCGCATCTATGCGAATGAGTTTTGATTATGGTATTACCAATAATATTACTGTTGGTATTGGTAGAAGTACATTTAGAAAAGAATTAGATGTGTTTATAAAAACAAAAATTTTACAACAGTCCACTGGTCCAAAATCGTTACCATTTGCATTTGTAATAGCTGCAGGATATATTGTGCATACAGAGGAATCTTTTGAAGTAGTTAAACCAGATATAACAGATAGGTCTGCTTATTATGTGCAAACAATAATTGGTAGAAAATTTAATACAAATTTTTCTTTGCAACTAAGCCCTATTTTTGTACATACCAATTTTCCTGTAGTGCTCACCGATGATCAAAATATTTTTGCAATGGGTGTTGGAGCAAGATATAAGGTAAGTAAGCGTACAGCAATCACTTTAGATTATCATCATCCGTTCGGAAAATTAGACGATAGTTTTACTGACCCATTATCTATAGGTATTGATATTGAAACAGGCGGGCATGTATTTCAACTGCATTTTTCTAATGCTACCGGTATGAACGAGCGTGCATATGTAACACAAACGACAGGCGATTTTTTTAAAGGCGATATTCGTTTTGGGTTTAATTTATCTAGAATATTTAAAATAGGCAAAACCCATAAGCAACCAAATTATTAGTTTTGGAGAAATGGGTTTTGCCCTGGGTTTAGGGGATATATAACATGTTTATTGTTCTCTTTTTTATGCTTTAAATTTATCCAGCCATTCAGGGTCGCTCATTTGTTTTTGAATGCGAATAACATCTCCAGAATTGGTAACAAGCAAATCATTACATCTTGCATCAATTAAATCTTCTCTAAAATTATTTCCAATTTCTGTAATGTATTCTGCCATTTGTTTTCCAATTACTTTCATTAAATCAAATCTGGTTACATCTGCCATATCAATATTCCCTAAAATATCTTCGCCTAAGTCGTGTAACCAATTGCATCCATATTTTTTTTTATCCAACGCATCTGTATTTGGTATCTTTTTTATAGCTGTAGGGTCAAGTGATATTTGAAATCTCCTAAAATCAATCGTTTTTCTTATCATGGGCGAGCGCAATGTATTTACTTGCATAGCGCTTGCATCTTGCCCTGTTGCCGTCATCAACCAGTTTAACCAAAATACAATATCCACTCCATCTGGATTAATGGTGTTAATAGGTTTTATAAATTGGCGAGATATACCAGTACCAAAACTAAACAGTGTAATTTTAGAAATTTGATACGCCGATAAGTCGGTATTTTTATCTGCCCTGCTATAAGAAACGGCTTCCATAAAAGCAGCCAACGATGGGTTATTGTAGGTTGTTGTGCCACCATCTACAAAACGCTCTAGCGGATAAAAATATGTTGGCGCACTCATTGTTGCTTCCATTACTGCACGCAGCAATACATTTTTATAAGTGCCATAATAAGAACCATCATCTTGTTTAAAACAAGAAAAAAAAGTTTCTTCGGCAGCCGAAATATCTTGGGCTGTTATTAAAAAATCTATATCTCTTTCTTGGCAAGCTTTTGCTAAAACCACATCTCCCACTGCTGCTTTTAATAATGTGCGGTATTTTGTTTTTGAAAATGCAGGAGGGTTTACAAATCTATTTCCCAATAATTTTTTATCGAATACCTCACTAATTAAATTTATATACAGCGATTCTATTTCTTCTGCTGTATGCCCAGTAGCTATTAACCCTGCAATTATTCCACCTGTAGATGTGCCCGAAACCATATCAAATATTTCGAAACAAGGAATGCCAGCAGTTTTTTCTAATTTTTTGAGTAATTGTATAGTAAGTATGCCTCGCATACCACCACCATCTAAACATAAAATGGCTCGTCTGTCTAAAGCAATATTTAATTTTTCGAAAGCAGTTTTTCTTAGTGGTGCTATGTTTTCTCCATTTGGTTTTGCCATGATTTTATTAGTTATGGTTAATAAAAATAAAGCTTACATATAAAAA
>JAYTGY010000325.1:0-1811 GCA_043733065.1 Ferruginibacter sp. | reverse complement strand
GCAAAAAGAAAGCCAGAGCATGCTGCATTTACATCAAAACTTAATACATTTTTTATACCAACTTTATCGCAAATTATATTTGCAGTGGCAGGGAAAGTCATATCTGGCGTAACAGTTGCACATATTAAACAGTCAATCTCATCAGGAGAAATACCTTTTTTCTTCAATAAATCATTTACAGCGCCTACGCCCAAATCGCTACTTCCTAGTCCTTCTCCCTTCAAAATCCTCCTTTCGTCTATTCCAGTTCGAGATTTTATCCATTCATCATTGGTATCCACCATGGTTTCCAATATCTTATTTGTGAGCTTATACTCTGGCACATAGCCCCCTACGCCTGTAATTGCTGCTGTAATTTTATCCATTCTAAGGTTTATTTGTTAAATCTAATTGGGTTAATTTGCTGTAAATATAATTCAAATGAGTTTGATGTAGAATTTAGTGGTTATTAAAAGGAAAATATCGTATTTTCGCTTTGGACATTTTTGGAAAATTTATGTATGCATACCTGAGAGGAAAATTTACGTATAAAAGTGCTGCACAGGTTTATGTGGATGTAAATGGAGTAGGATATGAAGTAAACGTTACACTTAATACCTTTACTGCTATACAAAGTTTGGAAGAAGGTAAATTATTTACTTATCTTCAAGTAAAAGAAGATGCACATACAATATATGGTTTTTTTGATAAGGAAGAAAAGGATATGTTTGTGTTGTTGATTAGCGTTTCGGGAGTTGGTGCAGCTACTGCTCGTATGATGTTGTCTTCTTTGCGACCAGATGAAGTGACCAACGCAATAGCTACTAACAATGTACGTTTAATAGAAAGTGTAAAGGGAATTGGTAAAAAAACTGCTGAACGTTTAGTACTAGAGTTGAAAGATAAAGTAGGAACAAAATCTGGTGATGCAAGCAGCCAATCGTGGGAGAAAGGAGTCTTTACCATGGAAAGAGATGCTGTAAATGCATTGTTTGCACTTGGAATAGCACAAAAACAAGCTGAGCAATCGGTTAAAAAAATACTAACAACAGAACCAGACATTTCTAAATTAGAAGAACTAATAAAAAAAGCCCTTAAAGCCATTTGAGACTAGATTTACGTTAACTTATTATCTTAATGCTGCTTCTCCGAAAAATTACTTTCATTTTGCTTGCTTGCTGTGCAGTGCCCGCTATATTGTCTATGACAACAGCTGAGTACAACCCAACAACAACATTTGATGCTACGAAAAATATTATTGACACACCTCCGCCAGTTGTGCATTATCCAATTAATGATACAAGAGGCGATGCATTGTCTGCCAATAATAGAGGTGCATTCTATTTAAACCCTACAAATGTAAACGACTCTGTTGTTTACAATGCCAGCACTCGTACTTATACGGTGTATGAAAAAGTGGGTAATAGATATTATCGTACGCCAACCACTTATTCGTTTGATGAATATTGGGCTATGCGAAATAAGCAGGCCGAAGTAGATTATTTTAAAAAACGTGCCAATACTACAAGTTTATTAAACAGAGGTAAATTATTAAAGCCAAAACTTTCTTTATCTGATAATTTATTTAATAGATTGTTTGGTACTGGAAAAATAGATATTACACCACAAGGTAGTGTTGATGTAACTGTGGGTTACCAAGGGCAAAGAATAGATAACCCAACATTGCCAGAGCGTGCAAGAAAAAATGGTGGACTAGATTTTGCAATTGCGGCTCAGCTAAATGTAAATGCAAGCATTGGGGATAAACTTAAATTTCCGATAAATTATAATACACTTGCCAATTTTAATTTAGACAATCAAATAAAATTAGA
>JAYTGY010000324.1:0-2198 GCA_043733065.1 Ferruginibacter sp. | reverse complement strand
GCAGCTTTTTTTATTTTATGTTTTTCAAATACTCCCCATATCCACTCTTCTTTAACCCTTCTGCCAATATTTCTAATTGTTTTTTATCAATAAATTTCATCCTATAAGCCACTTCTTCTGGGCATCCAATTTTTAACCCTTGCCTCTTTTCTATTACCCTCACATATTCTGTTGCATCGCTAAGGCTATCAAATGTACCAGTATCCAACCATGCAAAACCTCTATCTAAAACTGCTACTTTTAGTTTTATATTTTGAAGATATACATCGTTTACCGTTGTAATCTCATACTCACCTCTATGGCTTGGCTCAATAGTTTTGGCAATATGCACTACATCGTTATCATAAAAATATAAACCAGGTACTGCATAATTACTTTTTGGCTGCTCAGGTTTTTCTTCAATACTTATTGCATTAAAATTATCATCAAATTCTACCACACCATATCTTTCAGGGTCACTTACAGGATAAGCAAATATTGTAGCGCCTTCATTTTTTGCAGACTGTTGTAGTAATTTGCTAAAACCGCTGCCATAAAAAATATTATCGCCCAATACCAATGCTACGCTATCTGTTCCAATAAATTTTTCTCCAATCACAAATGCTTGCGCAAGCCCATTGGGTAATTCTTGTACCGCATATTGTATATCGCATCCCCATTGCTTGCCATCGCCTAATAATCTTTTAAATTGGTTTTGATCTTCGGGGGTGGTTATAATTAAAATTTCTTTTATACCCGCAAGCATGAGTGTACTTAGCGGATAATAAATCATTGGCTTATCATAAATGGGCATAAGTTGTTTGCTAATAGCCATTGTGATTGGGTAAAGCCTAGTACCTGAGCCACCTGCAAGAATAATTCCCTTCATAAGAAAACTGTTGAATGTTGTTGAATGTTGTTTGAAGGGTTGAAAAGGAAGTTGAAATTTGTTGAATGTTGTTTGAAAAGTTGAAGGAGTTTATTAGACTCTGACTTTTCAATAAATATTAACACCTTTTTTCAGCCATTCAGAATTTTTGCCTGTTCTGTTTTTTAATTAATCAATGTATTTATTTCTTTTCCGCTTTTGCCAATTGTGTATTTCTTAAATTATTTATTTTTAAAGATAAAGGTTGTATTATACTTTTTAGATTTTCAAATTCTTCAATCATTAAATTTTTAAATCTAGTGCAGTAAAAGAATGACTCATTAGTTCCATTAAACTCCCATAAGATATCGAATAAAAATGAGCTTGTTCTTTAGCTGAAAACCTTGAACTCCCTTCTGCAATATTTGCTCCTACGGAAACAGAGGCTCTACGCATTTGGTTTGTTAATCCGAATTTTTCTTTTTCAGGAAATTTTGCTGTCAATTCATATATTAAAACAGTCAATTTTCTTGCCTCTTGCCAAACTTCCAGCTTTTCAAATCCAAAAACATACATATTGAGATTTTTAATTAATAAAAGAAAACTTAAAGCCTAACGAAACCCCTTCAACCCTTCAAACAACTTTCAACAACATTCAACTTTTATCGTACATATTTTCATAGTAGCTCTCATACACGCCACTTGTTACATCCTCCAACCATTTCGTATTTTCTAAATACCAGTCTATTGTTTTGCTAATACCTTCTTCAAATTGTAAAGATGGCAACCAACCCAATTCATCTTTAAGTTTTGTAGCATCTATAGCATAACGCAAATCGTGGCCTGCTCTATCTGTTACGTATGTTATTAATTTTTCAGATTCGCCTTTTTCTCTGCCTAGTTTTTCATCCATTTGCTTGCACAATTCTTTTACGAGTGCAATATTTGTCCATTCGTTGTGGCCACCAATATTGTAGGTTTCACCAATTTTGCCATTATGAAAAATTACATCTATCGCTCTTGCATGATCTTCTACAAAAAGCCAATCACGTACATTTTCTCCTTTGCCATAAATAGGCAATGGTTTATTGTTGATGATATTATTTATACAAAGCGGTATTAATTTTTCAGGGAAATGGTACGGACCATAGTTGTTGCTACAGTTACTAATTTTTATTGGCAATTTGTAAGTATGGTAAAATGCACGAACCATATGATCGCTACTTGCTTTTGATGCTGAGTAAGGGCTACGTGGATCGTAAGCTGTTTCTTCTGTAAAAAAACCAGTATCACCAAGCGAACCATACACTTCATCGGTAGATATATGATAAAAAACTTTTCCTTCCATATT
>JAYTGY010000323.1:0-2197 GCA_043733065.1 Ferruginibacter sp. | reverse complement strand
ATGCAAATACACCAACGGGTGTAGCAGCAATAGCAGCAGCAGCTTGGTCTTGCGTAGAAAATATATTACAGCTACTCCACTTTACTTCAGCACCAAGGTGCGTTAAAGTTTCAATTAAAACCGCCGTTTGAATAGTCATGTGTAAGCAACCTGCAATGCGTGCGCCTGCCAATGGTTTGCTGTTACCATACTCTTCTCTTACGCTCATAAGGCCTGGCATTTCTGCTTCGGCAAGCATAATTTCTTTACGACCCCATGCTGCAAGACTCATATCTGCAACTTTGTTTTTTAGGCTAAAATCGATGCCTGTAATTGTTGTGCTCATTGTTTGTTTTTTTTAAGATGAATGTTGTTGAATAATGTTTAAAAGTTGAATACCATTTATTATTAAATTGCCTTTGGCAAATTTTTATTTTTTGTTTACGAGCTAATATCTTTAATGAACATTTGTGGCGACGCTCCGTTCATCTTTATCTCTTTATTGATCTTTTATCGGTGTCATTTGGTTAATTCGAGCTTTATTATTTTTATTCAAAACTTTATAAATCGAAAATAAAAATTGTAAACATCGCTTTGGAAAAACCCGTAACTCTTCAACCAGCATCTCGTAACCTCTTTCGAAATGCAAATTTACCCCAACTAGAATATTATTCTATGTTAAAGTTAATATTTAGGATAAAATACAATATTTTACTAATTTTGCAGAATAAAAATACTTTTTGCTATGGCAAAACAACTTGTAAAAGAAGAAACGGCTATGGCTGATTTTTCGTTAGATAAAAAAGACCTAGCAATACTTGCCTTGCTACAACAAAATGCAAGAATAACTGTAAAAGAAATTTCAGAAAAAATACACCTGAGTACAACACCTGTGCACGAGCGTATAAAAAGGTTAGAAGCAGAAGGCGTAATAAAACAATATGCAGCACTTGTAGATCATAGCAAAGTGAAAAAAAGCTTGATGGTAATTTGTTATGTCTCCTTAAAAGCACATAGCAAAACTGCAGGCATAAAATTTATAAATGCCATAAACGAAATGAACGAAATTATAGAATGCTACAGCATAAGTGGTGAGTTTGATTTTATGCTAAAAGTGGTAGAAGAAAATATGGATTCGTATTACAACTTTCATGTAAACAAATTAAGCCAAATAGAAAATATAGGAAACGTGCAGAGTGTTTTTGTAATGGGTGTTATAAAGGATACGGTGCAGTTGGTTTATTAGTTTGGGGTTGCGGGTTTCAGATTTTGTTATTCAAATTTATTTTTACCAGGATTTTGAGAGTTGAAGAATATTGTTAAAAGTTCAATTCTATTTTCAAAAATTTCGTAATAAAGGGTATTGTGTTTTGTAATGATAAACTTTCTGATGACAGGATTTTTTTTAGTTTACATTCCCGCTTTAGGGTTATAAGCAAGATTGCCAATTCTTCTGTAAAAAGTCATTAGAAAAGCTTCTGCTACTTCTTTCGACCAATTGTTTTCCAATAATAAATAATGCTATTTAACTTTTCAAATATTTCGTCTGAGAATATTACTTCGTAAGCCATTGAGAAAAATGTTGCTTTACTTCATCATACGTTTTGTATTGTCCATTTTTTATTTGGCTCTGGGCTTTTTCAATTGTTACCCATTGGTCGGCATTCAATTCCTCATTCTTAGGAGTATTTTTTGTGGTAACATATACAGCTGCATCCTCCATCAAAATATTTAATGCAGATTCGTCTTCAATTTCATTTACCATTTCATGAATTTTAGTACGAAGTTTTTCAATGCCCATAATTTTTATTTTTATTAAAGTTACGATTTTCTATATAATAAGTTTATTTTCATCATTAATTTTAATAAAGTATTTATAAATTGCTATAATGAAAAAAATCTTCTTTTCTCTTTTCTACATATTAGTGTTAGCCTTTTACTCTTTTGCATCAATTGACACCGTTTCTATTTACAGCAATGCCATGCACAAAAACATAAAAGCAATTATAATAAAACCCAGCAATTATTCAAAACAAAAAGATTTTCCTACTGTGTATTTATTGCATGGTGCATTTGGCACTTACGATAACTGGATAAAGAAAGTGCCAGCATTACAAAACGAAGCAGATAAAAATCAATTGCTAATCGTTTGCCCAGACGGAGCAGTAAATAGCTGGTATTTTGATAGCCCAATAGACAGTACTTACAAATTTGAAAC
>JAYTGY010000322.1:0-2039 GCA_043733065.1 Ferruginibacter sp. | reverse complement strand
AGGTATGGTTACCAAACGCTTTATTGATTGTGGTGGCACTATGAGAAATGAAACGAAAGTAAACTTTCAATTGTGGGATGCCAATGATTATGAGCATAGATTAAAACCACAAAAAATATTAAACATCATTTCTTTATCAGAAAAAAAATTAGGTATAGAAGATTGGGAAATAGAAGTGGAATATCAAAATGAAACCATATCTAAATACGGATTGGATTTTAACGGAACAAATTTTGTACTAACAACAAAACATACAGCCTGCTTGGCTTTTGACTTGTGTGGAATTCCTGCTGTACATGCTGTAGTTTCTGCAGCAAAAGAAGTGGCAAGTTGTTGTACACCAGGTGGAGGGTGCTGCTAGCATTAAAAAATAATCAAGAGAATATGAAAAAAATATTGGTACTCTGCACAGGCAATAGCTGCCGCAGCCAAATAGCAGAAGGGTATTTAAAATATTACGCAGGCAACAAAGCCGAAATTTATAGCGCAGGTGTAGAAACCCATGGCGTAAACCCTCGTGCCATTGCTTCCATGAAAGAAGATGGTATCGATATTTCCAACCACACATCTAATAATATTGAAGAATACCGAAACTTAGATTTTGATTTTGTAATTACCGTTTGCGATAATGCAAAAGAGCGTTGTCCTTACTTTCCTACCTCAGCAAAAAAGTTTCACTATAATTTTCCCGACCCTGCAAAAGCTGTTGGAACTGAAGCAGAAATTTTACAGGAATTTAGAAAAGTGAGGGAAATGATTAAGAATTATTGTGAAGAATTTGTAGAAGTTAATTTATAAGTTCGTTTGAAACGAGCTATCCTGAGATTTTATCTCAGGAAAATTTTGCTAAGTCTTGAGATAAAATCTCAAGACAGTCCACGATAAAATCTCAAGACAGCCCACGATAAAATTTCAAGACATTTATATTACAGAAAATCAATCTTCAACAATCCACATTGCTTGCCATAATAATAATCTCTTGCACTGCTGTATAAATAAGCTTCCGCATTGGTTACAATACCTGCTGCTACAGGGTTATTATGAATGTAATTTATTTTTTGTTCTGTAAAGTTTTCGCTCCACATTTCTTTAGGATGATTATCTTGTTGCCAAAATTGATGCTCTGTATTTCTTGAATTGGATTGACCATGGCTTTTAAAGATATCAATCATCCATGCTTTTCTACTTTCTTTTGGATTGTTCTTTATTGCATCAATTATTTTTTTAGCTGTAAATTTTTTAAAATCCCTGAGAATATCACTCGGGTTATTGTTTGTAGCAGAAATAGCCAAGTGAATATGGTTACTCATTATGCACCATGCATGGATTAACAACCCTTTTTCGTTTTGACAATAACGAAGGCTTTCCAGCACAATATCGCAATACATTTGTCTTGTAAAAACATCTACCCAATCTACCACAGCAAATGTTACAAAATGAACGCCTTCTTTATTTCTTATTTTGTATCCACCATCGCTCATAATTTTTATTTTAAAAATAGTAAATATTTTTAACTAGTCCTGAGATAAAATCTCAGGATAGCCCAGATAAAATCTCAGGATAACTCGTTTCTAACATATTATTTTTTATCTTGCTGCAATAATGAATTTGTTATCTAAATCAATATCATTTGTAGCACGCTTGCGGTATAAGCGTATTCACAATTGGATAAATCCTCCGGCTGAGGCGCAGCGTGATGTTTTGCAAAGCCTCATTAGCGATGCACAATACACCATGTTTGGAAAAAAATATCATTTCGCTAAATTATTTACAATAAGAGAATTTAAAAATCGTGTACCCTTGCACGAGTACGATGATATGCGCCCATACATAGAGCGCATGATGCATGGCGAAGAAAATGTTTTATGGAATGCGCCCGTAAATTGGTTTGCAAAAAGTAGCGGCACATCAAATGATAAAAGTAAATTTATTCCAGTAAGTGATGAGAGTTTAAAAGAAAATCATTTTCAAGCAAGCAAAGATGTACTTACAAAATACTACACTAATTTTCCGAGTAGCGATTTATTAACTGGCAAAGG
>JAYTGY010000321.1:0-1757 GCA_043733065.1 Ferruginibacter sp. | reverse complement strand
AGCCCAACGCTAAGCAACGATGTAATAGCCATACCGCCCGCCGACGAATTGATTGCACCAATCATCAGCGTAATTCCATTGCAACTGCTTTCGTATTTTACAGGAGTTGCAAAAGGTGTAGATGTTGATAAACCGAGAAACTTGGCGAAGAGTGTGACGGTGGAGTAGCCTCCCTAAATCCCTCCACAAGAGGGACTTTAGAACCCTGAGAAATTGAAAAGTATTTTAAAGTATCGGATTGTGGCTCCTCTCCTTTGGAGATGCGGGGGTGAGGTTTTTTTTTCGGACAAAAAAGCGTTGCTTTTTTGTCCGAGCTAAAACACAGCTATGTTCAACATCGTTGTGTCACTCACTTGTACGGCATACCATTATTCATCTTTTATTATGCAATAGATCATGGAGGAGATTATGCACTACCAACCCCAACGGGGTTGACTTTGAGTAACCACGGGTAAAATCCGTGGGCTTGGGCAAAGCCCAAGAAGAAAAATATAATATCTTTATACACGAACCAAAATCATGTGTCTAATATCTAACATCTAATTTCTTTTCTTAATGAACATCATACAAACACACCCCGTAGAAGAACTAGGCTATAACTTTATAGACCCAAAATATATTCCCGAAGGCGCAAACGAATATCATATACGAGATATTCAAAACGAGGGAAAAAAATATCGTGCACTTACTGCAACAGAATTAGATACACTTATTCATAACAGAAACACATCCGATAATTGGAATAATGTATTGGTGTCGGAAAATTTCACAGCAGGGCTTATAAAAAATTGTAAGTTTTATGGCTTGGTGCGCATAGGTGTGTTGCAACCATTTTACAGAGAGTTTCACAATTTTAGAATGCCAGTAGGATTGTACAACAGTACCATCATAAGCTGCGATTTGGGTGATAATATTTGCATAGACAATGTAAATTTTTTAAGCCATTACATTATTGCAAACGATGTAATGATTGCAAACGTAAATGAGTTGGCATGCACCGACCATGCAAAATTTGGCAACGGTATTTTAAAAGAAGGCGAAGTTGAAAGTATAAGAACTTGGGTGGAAGTATGCAATGAAAATGGTGGTAGAAGTATTTTACCTTTTAATGGCATGCTACCTGGCGATGCATATTTATGGAGCAAGTATAGAGATGAGGATGCATTGCTAGAGCAGTTTAAAAAATTTACACAAAAAGAATTAGATGAAAAGCGGGGCTATTATGGCAAAGTTGGCGAACGTACAGTTATAAAAAATTGTGGTATTATAAAAGATACATGGATTGGTGCCGATGCATATTTGAAAGGTGCTACCAAAATAAAAAATGTAACCCTCAATAGCGATGCAGCACGCAAAACTCAAGTGGGTGAAGGCTGCGAATTGGTAAACGGAATAGTAGGATATGGTTGTAGAATTTTTTATGGCGTAAAAGCAGTACGTTTTATAATGGCTGCACACTCACAATTAAAATATGGCGCAAGGCTTATCAATTCATACTTGGGCAATAACTCTACCATTTCTTGTTGCGAAGTGTTGAACTCTTTAATATTTCCAAACCACGAGCAGCACCACAACAATTCTTTTTTGTGTGCCGCTTTAATAATGGGGCAAAGCAATATGGCTGCCGGTGCTACAATCGGCAGCAACCACAACAGCCGTGGCGCAGATGGCGAAATACAAGCAGGGCGTGGCTTTTGGCCAGGGCTTTGTGTAAGTTTAAAACACAATAGCAAATTTGCATCATTTACCATTATTGC